>WAON01000198.1 GCA_015521265.1 Desulfurococcales archaeon | reverse complement strand
GAAATATAGAGTGGTCCGGGGTGATGTAAGCATGGTTGAAGAGAAAATATTTGAATCACTAAAACCACTCACACCAGGACAAGTAGAGATGGTTAAAGCCTTTAAGAATAAAAACTATGAAATCATAGGCTTATTCGGCCCAACCGGATCAGGTAAGAGCTTGTTCAGCGTAGCATACAGTATAGACGCAGTAATTAAGGGAGAATATTCTAGATTCATACTTTCAAGACCCATAATAGACATCGTTACAGGTAAAGAACTAACAGCAGCAGACATAGGAAGCCTATACTACGATATAGCATTAAGCTATCTAAAAGACATACTAACGGGCTTCATAGACTGGTCGATCGTTAAAAAACTCCTAGATGAAGGGAAAATAGTAGTAGCAGATACACACTACCTCCGCGGGAGAACCTTTGATAACTCAATAATATTCCTAGACGACGCTCAAAGCATACCCACCGATTCAGCAGTTGAAATAATGATGAGGATCGGTAGGAATAGCAGGTTTATAGTAGCTGGAGACCCGGTCTTCCAGAAACCAATGAGCGGTACCGATGGAGCATCCCTCCTAAGAGAAATACTCCTAGGTGAAGAGACTGCGAAAGTAATAGATCTAGGCTTAAAGGATATTGTAAGACCCGGTGCGAGGAGGGGTATTAGGCTGTTATTAGAGATAAGGATGCGGCGCAGACCATTAAGCACAGTTGAGAAGCAAGTTATAGACTCCGCAAGGATCCACGCGCCTGACGCGGATATTATCACCGTAGTGGAATTCGTTGATGAGAAGAAAACATATAATATTACATCTGAAAACGTACCCGATGCATTGATAATAGTGAAGGAGGGGCATCTCGGAAGAATTATTGGTAGAGGCGGGGAAAGGATCGAGGCTGTAGAAGCTGATACGGGCCTAAAACTGAGAGCTGTAGAGTTAAAACTAGACTTTAAACCACTCATAAGAGCAATACACCCAGTAAGCTGGGTGTTCAAACACATAGTCGATGTAGACTTCGCCGGCCCTGATCTAGCTGTTAAAGTTGAATCCGATGCTTTCGGAGCATTCGTTGGACAAAAAGGATTCCACGTAAAATTCCTAGACAGTGTTATGAGGAAGCTGTTAATGGTAGGCGTTAAAGCAGTCGAAGTAGAAGCAAAGCCTAGAAGGAGGAAGTAATACTTCCCAAATAATTATTCAACATAAACATCCACTACAACCTGGTATTTTCTAGGTGCAATAGTTCTAACAATCCTTTTACCCGGAACAGTAATCTTCGATACCCCTAATTCTAAGAGTCTCCTACGAACAAGATCCTCACCGATCATTAAAGGATCCATACCCTTACCAGCATCTACGTGGAGATACACATGTATATATCCACGCCTACCCCTCAATGCTTCTAGTGCATATTTCAAGTATTCCAAAGCTAGTTCCGGGTAAGGCATTAATACGCGGTCACTCGTACCCCTAAGCTTCTCCATTACTACTTGTGCAGCATCACCTAATAGTGGGACTACTATGTCTTCAACCTTGTTTAAACGAATATTTTCAACCATATAATGGTATGCATCCGGGTTTATGTCTATACTGTAGACTTTCCTAGGCCGAGCGTGCTTAGCTATGATTATACTGAAAAAACCTGCCCCGGCAAACATGTTTGTAACGACTTCACCGGGTTTAACCAAGCTAGCAATCCTCTTATGCTCATAGTTCAAAACAGGTGAAACATAAACCTTCGTAATATCAATCTTAAACATGCATCCATGCTCTCGATAAATAGTCTCCGATCTCTTCTCACCTGCAAGGTGGAGGTAAGGCCTCAACCTATAGGGACCCGAGACACCGGGTAAACCAGCCCAAACACTTTTAACATAAGGTAGCTCCTCAAGGATCCTCTCGGCTACTGGTTCAAAAATTAACGGATCCATTCCGAAAGGAATACGGATAACAGCAATATCACCAATAATCTCAAGCCTACCCCAAACCTTCTCAGCAACATCTCTCCCCAAAACCTCACTGACGATCCTTCTCAAAAACTTCCCCCTACTCAAAGATCAACCACCACTTTCAATTGCGAGAGATACATTGACAACGGGTATAATTGATAGGCCGGGAGCATATTCTAAGACGAGTCTATCCCCGAATCCTCTATCATGCAAATATTTTAAGGGATCGTAATAATAG
>WAON01000197.1 GCA_015521265.1 Desulfurococcales archaeon | reverse complement strand
ACCTTCAACACTATCACTATGGAAGGGCGTATTAATTATGAATAACAGGATAACGCCTCCAAGTATAACGAGCCAGTAACGATTGATCCAGAGAATACCAGTACTCAACACAATGTTGAAAAACACCGCGTAAACGATCCATAAATAATCGTCCGGTCTAGAATCCATCAGCAAACCAAGTAACAAGATTAATGAAGCAAAAATAAGACTAATAATTGCCGAGCTGGAACCAGATGATAGAACTAGTATCGCGAATGCAACAGTATTTGTTACAAGGACTAAGGCTCCCTTATAATCAAGAATTCTCATTAGTAGAAAATGAGCTAGGTAGCCGGGGAAAAATATTAGGAATACTAGATACGTGATAAGTTCGTTAATCAATAAGCATCACCATAAGCCCGGTGATTAAGAATATCGATAACCATGTAATATATGAGTCAAACCCGTTCCTCCGAAGAAACAGATCAAACTTCTTGAAAAATCCTACAGCTCTCGAAAGTATAACGTTATACAAGTACTCATCATAGTCAAACCCACTACCAGCCCCATTAAGCTTCCCGAGATAATAATAGAATAGTGGAGATAGTAGAAGTGAAGAAATATAAATATACAGCAATATATCGGACAAACCCATGCTATCACCAAATCACAATGTTTCTATAAATAGTAAACTCGACTAGATAACTACTGAAGGGCACGATGAAAAACCCGTAGTAAAGTACAACTACAACACCAATAAATAAACTAAGCAACACGTAAGGGAAACTACCGACAAAACCCCTCAAACCATAAATGATACTAGAGGATCTGATGATGAAAGGTAGTAGGACAGATATTAGTAGGATAGGATTAATAGAAGCTAAAACACCGAGTAAAACGCCCCAAGCAATAAAGCCGGGGAAGGGATAGATCCCACTATAGGATAAGTGGTTAAACGCATTATTATTCGGGAGAACCTCCTCCAAGATAAGGATTACTAGGTATAATAAACCCCACAATAATACGAGCGATACAGGTTCAGAACCAATAGCCCAAAAGACTAGGAGCGGTATAGAGTTCCAATATACTCTACTACTCCAGGCATCCTTACCTCCTCCCAGAACTATGGAGTAAATAGTGTAGAGGCCTAGAATAGTATAGATTAATCCATAGTATAAATGTAGCTTATCATCTAATAGGAAGGTGTAACTTATCCTCAGCAAAACCATTATAAGAGAGAGATAGACTAGCTCGGAAAAACCCCGGTGGTTCCCAGTATTTTTCTTTAAAGGATTAATCCCGCCGTAAACTAATGTGATAGTCGAGAAACTACTTAAAACTAATACGTAATACAGATCGTAGAAAACCCTTGGTATTAATTTGTGGAGGTAGAGGCTCGAGAAATAAGCAAGGTTCGGGCTACCAGTTATGGTTAGAGCCAGGAATAGTAGAAGCATTGTTATAGCTGGTAGTTTACGATAATTATTTAGGAAGCAGGCCCTAGATAATACAAATAATAAGGCGATGGTCAACAACCATACGACAAGATCAATACTAGAAACAAGCAAGATCATCAAAACAACTAAGACGCCAAGCCCGGCATCGCTGGTATTATTAAAGATCCTTAATAGATAGTAGAAAACAGCTAGGGAAGAAGTAACAGCCGTTAATTGATCGATAATGATAATTGTTGAGATAGGCAAGTTATAGATCAAGGGAAGCATAGATAACGAGTAAGGCACTATCAACTGGCTACTAACAATCCTTACCGTATCATAGATAAACATACCTAGAGAAGCAGCGCCTAATGATAAAGCATACCACTTATACCGGACGCCAAGCTTATCAATAGCAATTGTTGCTAAGAGTAGCCATAATGCGTAGGGGAATAGTAGCATTATCCATCCCTCAATGGCTCCGATACTTGTATAGCAGTGGTATGAATATTTGAATTATAACTATGAGGGTCATGCAGGCGAAAACTAATAATGAATAAATACTCCCAATCCCTGCATAACGTGGAAAAGCCGGGTAGAAGTATCCATTTATCATAATTTCAATAAATATCATTGATACAGCTGATATTATAGCGGTGTAGATGCAAGGCTTACGCCCCGTTAATACACCAAAAATATTTGCAACGAGAAAAAACAGTCCAAGATAGAATTGAAGAAATAGATTCAAAACCCAATTACCCGATAATAAAAAACCCGTATTCCGGCTGGAAAAATTCGCTAATCGTAAATAACCATTAAACCCCCAACACGCCGAAGAACAACTAGAAACGCCGAGAGCAATAACAAATACCAACAATACCGTAAAGACTACATAGTAGACCCTTTCAATATCCCTGCTCATCCCGGCGAACCCGCAGAATAAAACAATAAACCCACTCTACCGGGTTTAATGAAATTATATGGTAAGGATATAATTGTGTTATCCCTAAATATATTGAGTAGTTAAGCATCCTTTACGGTTTAGTGGTGTATCAAAGAGTTGATAAGGATAGGAGTAATTGTTAATGATGAAGCACGGGAGGGGTTTAAAGGTATTCATGGCTTATCAATATACATAGACACCGATGAGAAGATCCTATTATTCGACACCGGCCCGTTACCGGAGATCTTAGAGTATAATGCTGAAAGAATGAATATAGACATCGAACTAATAGATGCTGTAATACTATCACACATTCACACCCCACACATAGGCGGAGTATTCAACCTGGGATGGGCGTCTCCATACCTGGACGTCTACATACCCTACGGCTCGATGGAAGGGCTTGGAAAGAAGCTACTCGGTGAAGGATTGAAGCCCCACGAGATCATAGGCGATACATGGTTGAGCAACGATATACTTGTATCAAAGCCTTTAAATGGTCCTCCATGGGAGCACTTCCTAATAATTCGTAGCGGTAAAGGATTAGTGGTTTTCTCTGGGTGTATGCATCCGGGCTTGGAAAAACTATTAGAGTACATTAGTGAAACTTTGAATAAGGACATATGCTGTATAATCGGCGGATTCCACTTATCAAACGCGCCGGACAGGATCATTGAGAAATATGTTGATAGATTAGCGGGGGAGGTAAAGCCGAGGCTGATAATACCACTACACTGCTCCGGTGAAAGATTTCGGGAATTATTAAAGGAGAGAATGGGATCAAATAGTACTAGGATTCTAAGAGCAGGGGATTTCGCCACGATAGATTAGGCGAGGGGTAAGGCTGGTGGATGAAAGGGTTGAACTAGTAGAAGCTATGAAAACACTAGTCCTCCTAGGTATGACTAATCCTCGAGGCGGTAATGGTAGTATAAGAATTGGGCCGTCGAAAATACTGATAACCCCCAGCGGGTTAGCAAAGCATAGGTTGACAGTTGAAGACCTTGTAGAATACGATCTAGAAACTGGGGAATACATTGGGAAGTATAGGCCTTCAATAGAAGTAAGCGCCCACGCTCAATTCTATAAGAGAATACCGGAGGCAAAAGCCGTATTACACGCCCATACACCATTAGCCCTAGCATTAACGGATATAGGCTTAGAAAACTGGTGGTTAGCGGGTCCATTAGAGGTTAAGTACAGTATTGGGAATGTCTCAGTAGCTAAGCCAGCTGAGCCGGGGACGCTCGAGTTAGCACTGAATATTGCCGAGGAAGTCGGGAAGGGTGCTAACCTCGTAGTAGTTCCCATGCATGGAGTATTCGCGTGGGGTGCTAGTGTACACTCAGCACTAGATGCAATCGTAACGCTGGAGGAAACTGCTAAATACGTCTTTACAAGGAAACTCCTAGAATCGTTGAAGAGTATATCGAGGATATTAAGAGGCTAGAAACAACATATAAATAGAGTATAGAGGGGTAGGACCCCTACTTTTTACGGTAGTGTGGATGATACTTCTTAATATGCTCCTCCTTAACATGCTTTAATTCTTCCTCGGGCAATATAGCTAGTAGCTCCCAGCCCTTATCCAGCGTCTCCTCAATAGTCCTCCTCTCATACTCCCCCTGACCTATGAATTCTTTTTCAAACCTGTCCGCGAAGTCGAGGTATCTACGATCACGGGGTGAAAGAGCTTCTGTTCCAACAACAACAGCTAGCTCCCGCAGCTTAACTCCTTCAGCGTAAGCCGCGTATAGCTGCATGAATACTCCGCGGTGATCCTCCCTAGTCTTACCCGGCCCAATACCGTCCTTCATAAGCCTGGAGAGGCTCATTAATATGTCGAATGGTGGATAGATCCCTTTAAGCCATAGCTGCCTCGACAGGACGAGCTGCCCCTCAGTAATATACCCGGTTAAGTCTGGTATTGGATGGGTGATGTCATCGTCGGGCATCGTGAGTATGGGCATTTGTGTTACACTACCCTTCTTACCCTCAACTCTCCCAGCCCTCTCATAGATCGTTGCTAGGTCTGTATACATGTATCCGGGATAACCGCGCCTGCTAGGGACTTCTTCACGGGCAGCACTTAGTTCTCTGAGTGCTTCACAGTAGTTAGTCATATCGGTTAGTATTGCTAAGACGTGCATGTCATACCTCCAAGCGAGGAATTCTGCAACTGTTAATGCTACCCTTGGAATAGCAATCCTCTCGATAACTGGTGAATCAGCAGTATTTATGAATGCAACGGTGTTCTCTAATGCTCCGTAATTCTTAAAGTTCTCGATGAAGAACAGTGCATCATCATAGCTTACACCGATCGCGGCGAATACTATAGCGAACCGCTCCTCCTTACCCCGGACGCGGGCCTGCCTAACGATCTGAGCCGCGATCCTATTGTGAGGGAGGCCTGATCCACTGAATATCGGTAGCTTCTGCCCCCTAACGAGGCTGTTAAGCCCGTCAATAGCCGATATACCGGTCTCTATAAACTCTGACGGTGGAAGCCTCGCTGCAGGGTTTAACGGTGCACCGTTAATGTCTAGGTAGTCTTCAGGGATTATCTGTGGGCCGCCATCAATAGGCCTCCCTAATCCATCAAATATTCTTCCAAGCATATCGGTGCTAACCGGTAGCTTAAAGGTTTCGCCGCGGTATCTTACACGGCTATTCTTAAGATCTATATCGCTTACACCGCCGAATACCTGTATAATCGTTGCATCACGGCTTACATCGATTACTTGGCCAAGCCTAGACTCCCCAGTACCTAGGACTACTTCTACTACCTCACCATAGCTAACACCCTTCATAGGCTCAGCGATCAAAAGGCTTCCCTGAGCCTTGACAAGCCTCGAAGACTCCCTTACCGATAAAGGTACTGCTCCAGCCAAACCTTTATCACCCGGTTAACTTCTCATAATCCATCCTAATCTCCTTAAACAACTCCTCAAAGTAGGACTCGAACCCCTTGTTCGGGATCTCCTTCATACGTGCAATAGAAACCCTCGACTTCAACTTCCTAATATCCTCCACGGTTACACCCTGTTTTAGGGCTTTAAGGCCTAGCTCGTAGAACAACAGTATAGCCTTCATCATAAGCACTGCTTTCTTCGGGGGACAATAAGTATCTATTTCATGGAAGGCATTCTGCTGTAGGAAGTCTTCGCGGATCATACGCGCTACTTCTAATAGTAACTTATCCTCCTCCGGCAATGCTTCAGCACCAACAAGGCGTACAAGCTCCTCGAGCTCAGCCTCCTTCTGCAGAATAGCTAGTGCTTTCTCCCTCATCATCCTCCACTCAGGATCGATGTTTTTATGCCACCAATCCGTAACGTTGTCGACGTAGAGGCTGTAGCTGATCAGCCAGTTTATAGCTGGGTAATGCCTCCTATAGGCTAGGTTAACGTCTAGAGCGTAGAGTGCTCTAACAATTCTAAGAGTCGACTGTGTAACTGGCTCGCTGAAATCTGCTCCCGGCGGGGATACGGCGCCCATAATTGTTAGGCTACCCATCCTCTCCGGCTGTCCGATGGTTTTTACGAAGCCGCTTCTCTCATAGAAGCTTGCAAGCCTTGAGCCTAGATATGCCGGGTAACCCTCCTCGCCGGGCAGCTCCTCGAGCCTACCGCTAATCTCCCTCATAGCTTCAGCCCATCTACTAGTAGAGTCTGCAACCATTAACACGTGGTACCCCATATCCCTGAAATACTCTCCAAGCGTAGCGCCTAGGAAAACACTAGTCTCGCGGGCAGCTACCGGCATATTACTAGTATTAGCGATGAATATACTCCTCTCAACAAGGGCTTTCCCAGTCCTAGGATCAACTAGCTTACGGAAACTATGAAGCGCATCAGCCATCTCATTCCCACGCTCACCACAACCAACATAAATAGCAATATCAACAGCACTCCACTTAGTCAATTGCTGCAAGGTAACAGTATTGTGATAAATGGTTGGTACCTCGCCGCCGATGAAGTTATGGTATTTTTCAACGGTTATATCATATACTGGAGTCTTCTTCTCGATAATACTTACTTCTTCAACCCTATCCAGTGCAACGTATTTCAATGCGTGTATCAGTTTCTCTAAAAGGCTCAGTACAATACTAGAAGCTGCCTCCGCTTGTGCTAGATTACTAGTAGTATACACTAGTTTTAAGAGTCCTTGGCTAGACAAGTTCTCCCCATTATAAACCTGGTTGCCGATATGCACGCCGTGTTTCTCGAAGTCTCGCCTAGAAGCGATCTTGTAGAGCTTTCTTAGAAGCATTGGTGAAAGCGGGATCGTTTCCCGTACTAGCCTATTCCTCTTCTTAGAAGCAATGTATCCATACAGTTTCTCAACCTTATCAATCCTTGGAGCATCATGTAGGACTAAATTATAGAATTTCTCGAGCTCACTTATCCCAGTTATTTCAAGCCTATGGCCGGAGCCACTAATGGAATACAATATCCCTAATCTCGACAGTAAGTATGCTAAGCCACTGATCATTCCCCTAGAAACACTATGGAACTCCAAAGTATTGCCGCTGAATCCTCCATCGCCGAGATAGTATCCCTTCAAAAACCCTGCAATAATGTGGATAGGAGATTTAAACACGTAGACTGGAACCTCGGCAGAGTGGGACTTCCTACGTACAGGTACTCCTAATAGGTGGAGAAACCTCGCTAGAAGCCTCGAATTTATCTCGACACAATAAACTGTACGACACTTTTTCTCCACAGCTTCTACATTAAAGATCATACGAGTTAATTCCTTAAACCTCCTCCTCAATGCTTCATCATTGCTGAAGAAAACAATGCGGCGATTAATGATCGAGCCATCCGATAATAAGAGGCCCAAGAACTCGGCTAGCTCCCTGCTCATCCTTCGGGGTAGTGTAATTGTTTTACTACTCCTCTTTAAACCAAAGTATTTTGGAAGACTTATCTCGCTATACTCTTTGTGCAGTAGTACTAATAGTTTGAATGGTATAGAACGCTTAGCATAGGCCAGCGTCTTAATAGTTGAATATGATAAACCCGTTTCCATTGAAAGCTTAAGGATCTCCGAGTCGGGTAATCTTCTAAGAATCCTCCTAATAGTACTATTTATGTTTTCATCCCTACTTACAACATCACTGTACTCCCCTAGTTTCTCGAGGGGCAAGATAGGGGGTTCAACATTGTTAATTATTACTTTACGAGGTATTACTATATAATCTGAAGGCTTGATCTCCTGGGCCTCGATAAATTCTATGTAGCCGTCCGGGTTAAATACCGGTAGCTTATGGACTGGTGTAACCTCTATTACCCTACCACTAGCCGTTTTAATCCTAACCACTTTATCAGTATATCCTCTATAAACATGTGTTACACGGGCCCTAACGAATTTTTCACCATTAAAAGCTAAGACTTCTAATCCTCTACTACTAGCATCAATTACTTCCTCATCCAGGGATAGATCGGGTTCTCCACCCTTAACTTCCCTGAATAACTCATCGATAATCTTTACACTCCCATCACTGAGTAATACGGGCGTCCCCGGAAGTACACACTTCCCAGTACCGAAGCCGCCAGGTATTGCTGCTTTTCCACCCTTGGCTAGAGGGAAGAAGAAATCGATTACTCTCTGCCCTGTTATCAAGGGTTCTCGAGGCTCTAGTTTCTCCCTGTAAGGCCTAGGCTTTCTAACAGGCCATTTCTGCAGCATTAATACCTCTTTATCACCTATCTTAGCTATTGCTTCATCGACTCTATAATCCCCCTCGGGAGCGATCTCTCTAACCTCGCCGCTCACGTCGGGGGGAACCATTATATAGTGGCGCACAACCTCAGTCTCTTCAACATACCCGAGGTAATCCCCGGGCACAACCTTATCCCCCTGTTTTACCAGGGGGGTGAAGTGCCATTTCTTATCCCTAGGCAGCGGCGCGGCTTTAACACCCCTCTTAACGAAGAAGCCGGCGATCTCCCATAGTAGTGGTAGAGGCCTCTGAATACCATCATAGATTGATGATATGAGTCCGGGGCCTAGTTCGGCAGCTAAAGGATAGCCGGTACCATATACTTCGTCTCCAACCCTAAGCCCGGTCGTATCCTCATAAACCTGTATGATAGCCTTATCCCCCTCAACACCGATAATCTCACCGATTAACCTATCACTACCAACTTCTACAACTTCATAAACCTTAGAACCCCTCATACCATCAGCAATAACGAGGGGTCCTGAAACCCTATATATCCTACCACGTGCAGGCATCTCCTATTCCCACCACACCAAACAATTACAATGAATCCGGTTAAACACTATTTTAATTCGAACCTCATACCAATGTATTTAGCCATAAGCTCCTCATAATACTTCTTAGGATCTATTTTCTCGATCATCCTCGGATCATCAAGCTGAATAAACAATATGTCCCTATGCTCATCTTCAAAATCGCGGATAAAACTGCACTCATTATATATGCTCCTCAAAACAATCACTAATCCAACACTAGGCAAAGACTTCTCCAACACTTCTCTAACACTGCTACAATCACCATTATATATTAAGTAGTCAAAACCAGCCGCGGAAGCGATTAGTGCTAGGTAGGGATCGCCGATTACAAGGCCTCGATGCATCCTAGGCATAAAAGTCAAAGAGGCCACCACCCACTAACAATCTCCCTTGTAAAATCAGATAAAAACCCAGAATCAACACTTATCAACGCATAACGAAGTAATACAGCTTCACCGATCGATAAAATAAATAATTTAAGCGCAAGATCAGCCTCGCCGCGAATCAATGAAACAGTCTCCCTGGAAGCAGTGAAAATCGATGATATTAATAATAGGTGTCTGCCCTTATAATATCTTGAAGCCATTTGAATAAAATCACTGATCATAGATGTGAAAACATTACTAGTACGAAGAACATTCAATAAACCAGTAAGACTCTTCTGCCCGCAGGCCTCCCTAAAACTATCCCTATCCATAACAACGAGATAAACAGGCTCTACATTATACTCCATGCAAAGCTTCAAAGAGAAGGTGTCATGTAAAATACCATAAACACTC
>WAON01000196.1 GCA_015521265.1 Desulfurococcales archaeon | reverse complement strand
CCGGATAGTCCGGGAGGAGTCTGCTAAGACTGCTAAGCCTGGTATGAAACTATTAGAGCTTGCCGAGTTCATAGAGGGGAGGATTAGGGAATTAGGCGGTGAACCTGCTTTCCCTGCTAATCTGAGTATTAATGAGGTTGCAGCACACTATACCCCCATTATTAACGACGAACTTGTTATTCCCGATGATGCCGTGTTGAAGATCGATCTCGGAGTACATGTTGACGGATACATCGCTGATACGGCAGTAACAGTATCCTTTAACCCATTATACGACGGATTATTAGAAGCTAGCAGGAAAGCTCTGGAAAACGCTTTGGAAACTGTTAAACCAGGTATTAGGGTAAGCGAGGTTGGGAAGGTAATCGAGGATACCATTAAGTCTATAGGTTATAAACCGATAAAAAACCTTACAGGGCACAGTATTGGTCGATGGTTAATACATAGCGGTAAGAGCATACCGAATTATCATGATCGCCTGGCCAGGTGGAGATTGGAGGAAGGAGTTTACGCTATAGAACCCTTCGCAACCGATGGCGCTGGATTCGTTAGTGAGGGAAGCATTGTTACGATTTACTCGCTACTACCACTACGTAGGGGTAGGTATACTAGGAGAGAGTTAATAGTTTATAAAAAGATATGGAGTGAACGCCGCACACTACCCTTTACGGAGAGATGGTATCGTAACCTATTCGAAACTACTGAAGGGCTTAGGAATATTTTGAAGCTAATGATGAATCACAGATTAGTCCACGGTTATCCTATACTAGTTGAGAGGGGTGGTGGGATGGTTGCACAGTTCGAGCACACGTTTATAATACATAACAAAGAAGTCATTGTGACGACAAAATGAGAAAAACTATAAGAACCATTAAATTACTCATCATTATGCTAGGGTGAACGAGTCTTTAAGGGTAATAAACTGGTTTAATGGGGCTAGAGATGGCTGAGACTGATTGGGCGAGTCTTATAGTACAGATTTTCTGGCTATTATTCTTCATACTCCTATTTACTGGTGCGAACCAGAAGATACAGATGAAGCTTTGGAGTATGGATATACGGAACAAGCTCCGAATAATATACAAGTATTTCAACGATGACGAGGATAAGGTTAAGAACTTATTGAAAAATCTCGGAGTAGCTTCTCCAGAATTACTGTTTAAGCGGGTTCTTGATTTCTTCACTATACAGCCCGTTGACATTGAGCCTACGGATATTATTAAACGCCTCGACCACCTATTGAGAACGAGTGATAAGAGTTTCCGTAGATTAGTTGCTAGTTATTTACCCGGGATTGATAGATATGAGAGGAGCCTTATAGAGACTAGTTTATCAATAGTTGCAGCTTTGTACATGGTTTACAAGATTATCAGGCACTATTTATTACTTGGCGAGAAGGAGAATAACTGGATACTGCTTATGCAGCTTGAACTAGTCATGCCTCAGATCATGAGGATCGTTGAAACCTATCATAAAGCACTAGACGCTTTCACAACCGGTAAACCGATCGGTGATGGCGTCGGCCCCTTGGTAGCTTATAGGTTGATCGAGTTGGGAGAGGTAGTATCTAGAAGGATCGTTGAAGAAACTAGTATAACAGAGCTGAGACTCGACAATAGGAGATATATTATTATTAAAGCCGAGGGTCCCGGGAGTAACGTTGGACATCCCGGCGCAGTTTTAGCCAGCGTTATCGAGGATTTGAAGGGCGGTGTTGATCTAGTAGTTACTATTGATGCTGCATTGAAGCTTGAAGGTGAGGAGAATGGAGAGATAGCTGAAGGCGTTGGTGCGGCGATCGGTGATCCGGGCCCTGAGAAGATCGCTATTGAAAGGGCGACAACTAAATACGGCATCCCGTTGAGAGCGGTTATTGTGAAGATGGGGCTTGCAGAAGCTATTCAGGGTATGCGTAAAGAAATCTATGAAGCTGGTGAGAGGACTGTCGAGTATATTAGACGCCTCGTAAAAGAACTAACACCTATTAATTCAACAGTAGTTATCGCTGGTATAGGGAATACCATGGGGATTCCGGGATGATTAGTTCTCAAGACGCTATTACCTGGATAGCAGTTATCTCAGCAATAATTCTCTCAATATACTTCATGATGGAATCTATGCGTAAACCCAAAGAACCAGAGTACGAAACGATGGAGATACTAGAATGCCCTAAATGCGGGTACACAGTGACAAAAGAATTTGAACCCGGAGACTTCATCGGCATGATTAAGGGGAAATGCCCTAAATGCGGGACACCGTTAATCATAAAAGCAATCTATGAAGTCGAAAAGAAAAACGAGAAAAACTTAAAAACGCCTAACAACCTATAAGGATTCGGCGGCCCGACCCGGCCATAGTGGCCGGGTAACACCCGGTCCCTTATCGAACCCGGAAGTTAAGCCGGCCACGTTGGGGTGGGCCGTGAGGTCCGAGAGGCCTCGCAGCCGCCCCAAGCTGGGATCGGGCCGCCACTACTCTCACTATTCTCGTATTGCTTAATTAATGATTTAAACCGTGATGGGAACTAATTGTATTTATAGTGAAGAGGGTTTATCTGGTGGATTGTGCTTGGCGGCTCCAAGAGTTACTGGGATATTGTTAATGCTTGCAGGGATCACTATTGCATTAATCTATCTCGTAGGATTAGTGATAGCGCCTGATGCAGTAGTTGCTGGTGTCCGCTTATCGGATTTATTAATAAGGTATACTATACTCATAATAATGCTGATAATATCCGGGATCCTAGCCTATATCGGGTTCTTAATATATACTTCTCCAACACCTAGACCGATCGAGGAGATCGTTAGGGAGTATAAGGAGTATACGCGAAGCTAAGCATAGCAGTATATATCTAGGTTTACTGAGTGGTGAACTATGAATAATCTCCGCGTAAAAATACTCGTAACGCTAGGACCATCTTCTGCAAAATACGAGATTATTAGGAGGCTTGTCGGTGAGGGCGTTAGTGGTTTCAGGATCAATTATAGCCATGGCGAGCCCAGCATTTGGGATGAATGGATTAAGATGATTAATGAAGCAGTGAGTGAACATGAGCGGAGGGTTTCAATTATAGGTGATCTCCCTGGGCCGCAGGTTAGGATCGGGGAGATTCCTGAGCAAGAAGTTAAGATGAAGCAGCAGGTTAGACTAGTATATGCTGAAAAAACTGATGAGGAAGGCGTTATCCCTATACCTGTTAAGAAATTTTTCGAAACACTAGAGCTTGGAGATACCGTGTTAATCGATGATGGACGTATTATTCTTAGAATTATAGATGTCGATGAGAATGAAGCTACGGGGCTAGTTTTAAACGATGCAGTACTCAGCCCCCGGAAAACCATAATCATCTTTGGGAAGGAGATCGACCTGCCGACATTAACGGATAAAGATATGGAGTACCTCGAGTTCAGCATTAATAAAAAATTATCATACATAGCATTAAGCTTCGTAAGGTCTTCGAAAGATGTACACGTTGTAAAGGATATACTGGCGAGTAGAGGTAGCGAGCTAGGAATCATTTCCAAGATCGAGACTCGCTCAGCTATTAGGAATTTAAGAGAGATAATTGAAGCATCGGATGCAGTAATAATCGCCCGGGGAGACTTGGGAATGCATTATAGCCTAGAAGAACTACCGGCACTTCAGAGAAGGATCAGTAGAGAAGCTATAATTCAGGGTAAACCAAGTATTGTAGCGACGCAATTACTTGAAACAATGGTAAACTACCCCCGTCCTAGTAGGAGTGAAGTTGTAGATGTTATGAATGCTGTATACGACCTAGTAGACGCACTCCTATTAACTGATGAAACAGCTATTGGTAAATACCCTGTTGAAGCTATTAGGTGGTTGAAGAGGATTATCGGATCAGCTGATTCAAGAATCCTCAACTCGAGGATCACGGATACACGTGAAAAAATCAAACCCGCTAGTATAAGGGATAAGTATGGTTTAGGACTCACACTCCTAGCCGAGAAGATAGGTGCTAAGATTTTACTATATACGAAGACTGGGTCAACCCCACCATTAATATCGAGGTTCCGCCCACAAATACCAGTATATGTTGGAACAACTGATCCGAGAATAGCTGGTAAACTGACGATATACTATGGAATAACACCCTACTATATAGATTCAAAGGGTAAAATGCTGGATTACGAGCAAGGGGTAAACGCGTTATATAACATACTCAAAAATAAGGGAGAGATAACCTATGGAGAAATAATAATTGAAGCATACGGTAGAAGGGAAACAGAGATACATGAAATAAAGATTAGGCAAGTCCTCTAAAGAGATTACCTGGAGTATTTTCTAATCCTAACACTTCTATAAACAATATATGATACTGGTACAATGATGATAACTATAAACGTTAAGGTTAATGGTTGTATTAATACATTATACGGGTTATGCGTATTCCTAGCATCTTCTAATATAACCTTTACCAGGTTAATCTCTGGATCACTTGGATTATATTGTCCTGTGAGAGTCATTGTATAAAGGGTTTTAGCTTTATCCCCGAGTAATGCTATGAGCGCTACCCTGCCTGTGTCATTCTTCTTTACGAATATCATTGGCGCTAAATACTTGTTATCAGGCGTGATCGCATAGTACATGTCTAAGACTACTAATTCACCGGGATCTTCAACGTTGCTACCAGTCGCTTTACTATATTCCCTAGTAATTACTTGTAATACTCGATCATTAACGATCATCTTTTTCTCGACTATTCCGAAAGGTATGAATCCTTCAAAATACTTGAGCAGGGGGCCATTAGCCGTTTCTTCAACACCTATTTTAAACGGGTAAGCAATCCTTACATTATGGATTGTTATGTAGTATTTTTCAAAGGGTTCCTCGTAGACTTTGCGAGTATATGTTCCAAGGTTTATTACACTACCGTTCTTCGTCTTTACTCCTTTATACCCTGTAATCTCTTTAACACCGCGCCCACTTATACCCCCATACACTACTGAGAAGTTCAGCCAGCCAAGTAGTTTTATAGCGATAGTATCTTTCAGTGTTTTCGAGAAGTTCGCCCCGAGTATATGGAGAGCATGTACTTTCCCATCACCATACTTGTAGTACATGTATCCTATACTCGTATATATGATCAATGCATTCTCGAAATCAACGTATCTATACCATATACCGTACTTAGCGAGGAAGCTCTGCTTATAATTCAGCCTCTTACCGATTGATTTCTCGAAATCCATCGGATTCTCATAATTCATCGTTTCAACCGCAACATTATACAATGTGTTCTCACAGAAAATACTCACAGTATCAATAACCGCCTCATCAGATGCTAGGTCGAGCTTGAATAAGTAGAATTTCTGCCCAGAAATATTAGTTAATACGCGATACTGAGTACTAGCCGTAGAATAATAGTTATTAATGCTATAGGAAGTAGAAGCTACCGGCACGTACATCACTGTGCTAACTAATACCAATAGCATAATTATCAGTGATGAGATTAAACGAGGCATTAGAACACACCCAATACCCATCCTAAACCATTATAATACATATTACACATTTACTGTAAAATTTTTGTTGGATATTATCGTGTAATGGTTTCATACAACATGTTTTACAAGCATACTTAAAACTTTATGATAATAATGGAAGCCGCCGGCGGGATTGTATAGTTTCGTTCACATCCCCCTCCTCCTTTTAAAGCCCTGCCGTTCCGTGGGAGATGGCGGGATGGTTCAGTTGCATTATACTAGAAAGGATGTTGAGAATAGTCTTCGTTATGCTAGGGAGGAGCTCGAGGAGCCTTATTATAACGTGTTATTGGAGTTTTACTATGATTTGGAGGGGGATCCGAGGGTTAACAGTATTACTTCGTTGAAGTTCGGGATTGATAAGCTGAGGGTTGTATTGAGGTGGCTTCAGGAGCGGGGTATTAAGCCTGAGGAGATTGATGGAAGAGTGTTGAAGAAGCTGCTGTTATATCTGAAGCTGGAGCGTGGGTTGAAGCCTAGCAGTATACAGTACTATGTAAGGGTTATACGCCGGCTGCTGCGGCTGCTCGGTAAGCAGGAACTCGTATCATTTGTACCATACCCCCGTAAATCTATTCAGCCGATAGAGCTTCCCCCGCCCGAACTAGTAGAGAAAATAATATACGAGGCCCGAAGCCTCAAACACCAGGTTATAATAGCGATGCTCTACGAGACCGGGGCAAGGATCAGCGAAGTACTAGCATTAAAGGGGAGACACGTAAAAGAAACACCACAAGGATACTACAGGGTAATAATCGAAGAACCGAAAAACAATGAATTCCGAATAGTCTACAT
>WAON01000195.1 GCA_015521265.1 Desulfurococcales archaeon | reverse complement strand
TCCGGAATAATATGTTCACCATCACCTGATACCTTGACATGGGCAATAATCAAATTATTCCATGCAAGTGGTATAATCCATGCTTTTTCCGGGTCCCGGTACTCGCCAGCCTCAATGACAGTAGTCTCATCGAGAACATGGGCCATTCTATCAATTATACTGCGAATGTCTAATTTCGAGACTGTAACTGAGACAGGCCTACCTTTAGGTGAAGGATGACCTGCTACTGGATCGTAGTGTATTCTGTCGATAGCGAAACCATTATACATTAGTGGGATGTCAACATGAACCCTCCCATCGGGATCCCTGTGTATTAATGGTGGGCCCGGGACAAGGAATGGTAGAGCTTTTTTCACCGTGCTTATAGCTTGTTTAACCGCTTCATAATCAAATAATGCCCGGTTAGGGTTGGGCAAAGAATTATCCAATGCATAGCGCCCTTGAATACTATAATACATGTTAATAATAAAGTTGACCAGCCACGTCAAATTCCTTGCTATGAATCATTCATCAAAACAAATAAATATTTCCGGATATTATATACCCATTAGTGATAATTTTCCGGGGTATAAGTATGAATGCATTAACTAGAACCGGACTAGCTATCCTAATAATCATAATCGTCATCCTTGCAATAGGCGGAGGATACTGGTGGTATGCCTCTTCACAACCAGGGAAAACTACTACATCACCATCAACAACTACACCCCAAACCACTACAACTACTCAGGGAGGAGGCGGGGCTACTACAACTACTTCTCCGACCACGACTACTGCAAAACAAGTAACTATCACTGTTATAGGGCCATGGAGTGGTACATCGGCGGAGTACTTCAAGGCTGTAATAGGTAATTTCACAGCGAAGTATCCTAATATCAAGGTAAACTATATCTCTAAGAGAGCAGAGGACCTGGCTAAGACTGCCCCGTTACAGTTTGCAGCCGGTAAGACTCCTGCAGACGTAATAATCACGCCATGGGCTTGGTGGATTGTTGAAATGGCTAAGAAGGGATATGTTGTCGACATATCCGACATGATCAACCCAGACGACTATATTGGCGGGATTGTTGATAAGGTTACATATAATGGTAAAATATATGGAGCACCATTCACTATGTGGTTAAAGCCGGGCTTCTGGTACCGTAAATCATTCTTCCAGCAGCACGGCTTATCGGAGCCTAAGACCTGGGACGACTTCTTAAACCTCCTAGATAAAATTAAACAGATACCTGGTATTCAGAACCCAATAGTTACAGGCGATGGTGTGGGATGGCCTGAGAGCGATATTGTTGAGCACTTCCTAATAACGTTCGGCGGACCGGATCTGCAGTATAAGCTGATTAATTGTGAGGTAAAGTTTAATGATCCACAAGTTAAAGATATATTCAAGAATAAGCTCGTACCACTAATAAAGAACGGGTACTTCAGCGAGCCGATCGAGTGGACTCAAGCAGTAGATGAATGGTGGAACGGTAAATACGCATTATACTTCATGGGTACATGGATTACCGGCAGGGTAGACGACCCCAACGATCTAGACTTCTTCCCACTACCAGGTGCTAAAGGTGTAGTAGGCGGAGCAGACTATGGATTCATACCCAAATTCACAGATAAAATGGATGCAGCTAAAACCTTCCTGAAATTCATAGCTACAGAGGGACAAATGTATCATGTAGCAGGGCCGGCTGGTAAAATACCGACTTATAAGAAGATAAGCGTAGACAAGCTCTGGAAGCCTATGCAGTCCGTATACCAGAAAATCCTAAACCTAGGAATGGAGATAGTACCAGACCTAGACGACTCAGTAGGTGGAGACTGGCAGACACTATTCTGGGACCAGTTGAAACTATTATGGGCTGAGCCTGATCAAGTAGACCAGATCCTGGATACCCTGACACAGCAGCACCCAGCATGTCAATCATCATCCTAAAAGGGATAGCTGGTAAACATGATTGCTAAACCCTAACTTTTTTCCCATTACAATATTTCTTTTTATAAATCGTAACCATGTACTAGTTTGTTAGGAGGGTTGGAACACGTGTTCCGAGGGCTTTGGAGGCGTAGCGGTAAGAAGAGGAGGGGGAGGAGTAAGAAGGCGATAATTATAACGTTCCTACTACCGGAGCTTATACTTCTAATAACCTTCGTCTTAACCCCTATTGTTGGTACTTTCGTGATAAGTTTTCAAACCGAGAATGGTTATGGTCCGGATAATTACTATAAGGTTATAACGGAGACTTCCCCCGATAAAGCATTAGTCCTCCCTAAGAATATTGAGAGTCTCCGCCCGCCGCCGTGGGGTGCTTTGATACATAACATTGTATGGGTGCTGATACACTTACCACTAGTAGTATTCCTAGGCTTAGCATTAGCGTATTTACTCCATGAGGTTAAGGGCAGCTCAATTGTTAAGACAATCATATTTCTAGGGATGGTTATACCAATGATCGTTGGCGGACTGCTGATAAGATTTATGTATGATGGAACCCTAGGAGTAGTACCACTACTATTCAAAACACTGGGGATAAATTCACTAGCGAAAACATGGACGAACTATCCCCAAACAGCATTGATATCATTAATACTGGGATCAGTATGGCTTTGGACAGGCTTCAGCTTAACAGTTTACTCTGCAGCTTTTGAATCCCTCCCTAAAAGCTATATCGAGGCGGCAAAGATCGATGGTGCTAGCGGCCTGCAAATATTCTTTAAAATAGTAATTCCACTCCTAAAACATGCTACTATTGTTGTAGTAGTTATGACTATGCTCTGGGACTTGAAAATCTTCGATATAGTATATGTTTCAACACTTGGAGGACCAGGTGGTTCGTCCAACGTTATGGCTCTCGTAATGTACCTATACTTCGCCCGGGCACTAGATTATGGTAGATCGGCTGCTACAGCAGTGATCCTAGCACTAATCACGCTAATCCCCGGAGCATGGTTTATTAAGCAGGTGATGAAGAGTGGGAAGGAGAAGAGGTAAAGTCTTCCTAAAATACCTAGCTATAAACATCATAGTCTGGACTATAGCGATACTATGGACTCTACCATTCATCGGCGTAGCAATGGTTTCTGTAAAGCCTTTCAAAGAAGTAGTAATTAATGGCTGGTGGACTCTAACCGGACACTATACATTGAAGAACTTTATCGATGCATGGAGCAACCCGATCTATGGTGTTGGAAGGGGATATACCAACTCCTTCATCATAGCAATACCATCAACAATAATACCGTTATTCATAGCAGCACTAGCCGCCTACGTCTTCTCGAGGTTTAGCTTCCCGCTGAAAACATGGCTGTTTATAACACTACTAGTAATAATGTCAATGCCTCAGCAGATGAGTGTCGTACCATTATTCTTCATGCTAGACCGGATGGGCTTGTACGACCAGTTATCGGGCCTAATACTAGTCCATAGCGCGTGGGGGCTTGCATGGATAACCTTCTTCCTCAAAAACTTCTTCGATACACTCCCAAAGGAAGTCGAGGAAGCTGCCCGTGTTGATGGCGCCGGAGACTTCCACATATTCTTCCGCCTAGTGTTGCCGATGAGCTTACCGGCAATAGCAAGCGTGTCAGCAATACAGTTCACATGGGTCTGGAGCGATTTCTTCTACGCTCTAGTCTTCCTAGCAAGCCCGGAGAAATACGTTGTTACACTGCAAGTAGCTAATATGAGGGGGCAATACTTTGTAGACTGGGGCTTATTATCAGCTGGAGCGATTTTCACGATGCTCGTACCCCTCCTAGTCTACGCTCTGCTCCAGAAATACTATGTCCGCGGAATGGTTGGATGGACTATTAAGGGGTGATCATGTATGGCCCGCGTACTTCTAGAAAATATTGTTAAACGCTTCGGCAGAGTAGTCGCAGTAGACCATGTAAACGTCGAGGTTAGAGATAAGGAATTCATGATCCTCCTAGGCCCAAGCGGCTGCGGAAAAACAACTACGCTTAGAATAGTTGCAGGGTTAGAATTCCCGGATGAAGGCAGGGTCTACATCGATGACAGGGATGTAACAGACCTCGAGCCAAAGGATCGGGATGTTGCAATGGTATTCCAAAACTACGCACTATACCCACACATGACGGTTTATCAAAACATAGCATTCCCACTAATGATTAGGAGGAAGAAGCTGGGATTAACGAAAGCGGATATAAAGAAGAAAGTATTAGAAGTTGCAAAAATGCTTAAAATAGAGGATCTCCTAGACCGGAAGCCGGGGCAGCTCAGCGGCGGGCAGCAGCAGAGAGTAGCACTCGCAAGGACACTAGTGCGTAGGCCTAAAGTATGGTTAATGGATGAACCACTTAGTAATCTAGACGCACTCCTAAGACTCGAGATGAGGGCTGAGCTTAAGAGGCTGCAGAAAACGCTGGGCATAACAACGATCTATGTAACACATGATCAAGCTGAAGCATTGAGCATGGCTGATCGAATAGCCGTTATGAATAAGGGAAGGATAATACAGGTAGGCTCCCCCGACGACGTATACCTCCGGCCGAGCCATGTATTCGTAGGAACATTCATAGGATCACCACCGATGAACACTATAAAATGCGTAATCGCAAAGTCGAACAACGAATACATCCTTCAATGCTCAGGATTCCAGAGGAAAATCCCAGGCGGAGAACTAGCCGGTGTAAGAGATCAGCAGGAGATACTACTAGGAATAAGGCCGGAATTCATCGATGTATACAAAGAACCAGTACCCGGCGGTATAAAAGCAAAGATACTAGTAGTAGAACCACAAGGATCAGAAGTAATATTAAACGTAGACATAAACCCTGGAGGAGAGGAAACACTACTAAAAATAAAAACCAAGTACACAGCCAAATACAGGACGGGAGAAACAATATACATAAAACCAGATTGGACGAAAATATCAATATTCGACTATAAAACTGGTAAATCACTAGCTTAAGAATCACCTAAAAATAAATGTTTTTATTATGATATTTCACGTTATTAATTAAGATATAATGTTGTATTAGATAATAGTTTCACCCTATACAATAAGAAAACAACGTACTAGTAGGTTTACAAGGAATAAGCTTTTATCCCGATAATGATGCACTAGGCTCACTACTTACTATTAGTAAATTCCGAGGTTCTACTATGAATTCTATATTTTTATCAGCATGTTCTAATAGTTTAATAATATCTTTCAGTATGTACTTTCTATACGGTTTATCCATGAATATAGCCTGTGTTGCCAAGTATCTAAGGGATTTCTCGGCTTTTCTAGGAATGATTCCGATAACTTTCCCTAAGTTGATGACTACTCCCTTATACTTCCTTAGTATGTATGAAAGTGTTAGTGCGAAGGAGATGTCGCTTATTGGGTTGTTTTTATTACTTAAATCTATTATAATGTTTGCTTTAAAAGGCTGTTTATTTATTTCCTGTAAGGATTTACTAATGGCTAGTATTATGTAACTGTAATCTCTTATAATAGTTGTCTCGAGTAATAATGGGCCTTTCCAGTTCTTGGTCCTAAGTCTCCTACGAGACATTTTGATTAAACTATGCATTACATTTCTCTCACATTCCCTAGTACTACAGACTTTTATGAGAATAGCCGTTGTACTATCTGGTAGAAGAGCTAAGATTTTATTGAGGCGCTCCCTTACATCCTCGGTTTCAAGCAGATTTTCCGATAAGATTAGGATTATTAAATCTACAGTATATAGCGGCATAGCAGCGTTTAATAATAATTCATAAATAGCATCGATCCCTTTCTCTAACTCCTCTCTATGAACAAAATATGTTACAGGGAATTTTAACTCCTTAGACTCTAAATAGTTTTTATCAATAAGGCTA
>WAON01000194.1 GCA_015521265.1 Desulfurococcales archaeon | reverse complement strand
GTTAATAGCCATTTGTGTTCTAAGTCTACTCCTATATATTCTCCACGGAAGACTCCTCTTGAAAGGATCCTTGCAAAGACCTTGCTTCGAACACGGTATGGACAATTGATCCGGGGTCTTTTCTCCATACCCCACTCTACCATACTCCATGTAAGCTTGAGGTTAAGCCTTCGCTCCAGCCCTCTTAGTTTTTCCCAAAACTCTCTCCAGCTTAAAGAATTAACACCTGGTACTTTCCTCCCATACTTGTGTACATTGTATTTTTGAACAATTACCGGCGGCCATTTCTTACCTGCACCTATCCTATAAGCCCACTTGATAACCTCGACAATGTCTTCATCGTTTACACCGGGGATCCATACTGGTGTAACGTGTAAATCTATACTCGTGTTTTCAGCGATATATTCTGCAAGCCTTATAATGCGGCGTACATCATACCATTTAACCCCCTGTAGAAACCGGGCTTTTTCCGGGTTTAGAGTATCGATGCTTAGATTAATCCGGTCAAGACCTGCTTTTTCTAATCTATCTATTTTCTCCCTAGTAAGTAGAGCACCGTGTGTTTCAACTGCAACGCTTCTTATCCCGACGAGGTTTTTAAGACTATATACTAGTTCTTCAAGGTAGGGGTATGTGAATGCATCCCCTATAGTATCTATAAGAGCCTCGATACCGCCGCCCTTTACCGGTATGAATAACTTTACGGTTTCCACGATAGATTCTTGATCGACGATGAACTCAGCCCATCTATTCCTACTCATAGGCCCGGCGTCGACGCTGCAGAAGATACAGTTTAATGGGCAGAGGGTTGTAGGCCTAACTTGTAACACGTTCGTCCCGCGATCTATTACGCCGAACCCGATATAACCCAGTAAAGGGTAGCCTGTAACATAGTAAAGTATCCTATCCCCCCATACTGTATTTCTAGAGATAATACTGATCAATACTTAGCATCCCACGATTAGCAGTTGAAAAGGCCCATATTTAAAGCTGTAAGGTTTGGAACTACTTGTCTATTATTAATTATCCAGCTAGAGGGATTACTTATTCCTATAATATATATGAAGATACTACGTAGAATACCGGACTCGTCAAGCCCCCTCCTAACCTTTACAGAGATCCATCCGGGGATCGGGAGATCCAAGGCGATAATGCGTGCACCCATAGGTAGTTCTTTTTCATACTTCTCTGCAAGTATGCTTGAAATAGACGGGTATAGGTACTGGTAGACTACTGTTACACCATCCAGTGATACACTGTAGAAATCTCCATGAAATATAGTTGCTCTACTAGTTAACCCCTTCTCCTTCAATACCTCCCTAGATACTTCTACAAGGAGGGGATCAACCTCTACACCGATTGCTCGAGCACCCATTAAAGCAGCTTCAACCACAACCCTGCCATCACCGGAGCCTAAATCAATGAAAACGTCCCCCTCACCAACACATGCCTCCCTTAAACCCATCCTAACAATACTGATCGGAGAGGGTATGAAAGGGATTCCATGCATAGTTACACCATCCACTCCTAGAAACAATAGCTTTAAAAAATATTAAATATAATGAGAATAAACGAATCCCAGTAGAGTGGCTAGTAGAGTATGTCGCGGGTAATGTTTGCTTTTCAATGTGAGGTGTACTAGTTGGAAACACTACTCGAGGTTAAGGATCTGAAGACGTACTTCTACACTACTAAGGGAGTAGTTAAAGCTGTCGACGGAGTATCCTTTAGCCTGGGTAAGGGTGAAGTAATGGGTTTAGCCGGAGAGTCCGGCTGTGGTAAGAGCACTACTGCGTACTCACTTATAAGACTAGTTCCCCCGCCAGGGAAGATCGTTGGTGGAAAGATAATTTTCGAAGGTAAAAACATCCTAGAACTCAGCGATGAAGATTTCCGTAAAAAGTATAGGTGGAAGAAGATCTCGATGATCTTTCAAGGAGCTATGAATGCTTTAAACCCAGTTTATACAATAGGAGACCAGTTAGCCGAAGTATTCATGCTCCACGAGGGTTTGACCAAGACGGAGGCTATGTCTAAAGTATATGAACTCCTAGAAATGGTCGGTATAGATCCAAAACGCGCCCGCTCCTATCCCCACGAGTTATCCGGCGGTATGAAGCAGCGCGTAATGATCGCTATGGCTCTAGCATTAAACCCCCCACTTGTAATAGCAGATGAGCCTACGACAGCCTTAGATGTAGTAGTACAAGCCCAGATCATGAACCTATTGAAAAAGCTTCAGAGGGAGAAGAACGTATCTATAATACTGATCACACACGATTTAAGCCTCATAGCAGAGATCGCTGATAAGGTAGCAATAATGTATGCTGGAAAAGTAGTAGAATACGGCACAGCCGAACAAATATACTTAAACCCCCAGCACCCCTACACCCAGGCACTACTAAGAAGTATCCCGAGGCTCAGAGGAGAGATCTCAAAGCTTGAATGGATCCCCGGAACACCGCCAGACCTAATAGCACCACCACCAGGCTGCCGCTTCGCTCCACGCTGTAAGTTCCGCATGGATATATGCACAAAGGAAGAACCACCAACAATAGAGGTTGAACCAGGCCATATCGTATCCTGCTGGCTACACGCTAAAAAGTAGTGGGGTGTGAGTGTTTATGGTTAAATTATTCGAACCCGTACCTGATGAGCAGACTATCCTATATGTTAAGAACTTAAAGACTTGGTTCCCCCTTAGAAGAGGTATTATGGATGTTATTAAAAGGATTCCGCCTAGATATGTACATGCAGTAGACGGGGTATCCTTCAAGATCCAGGATGGCGACACCTTCGGCTTAGCCGGAGAGTCTGGATGTGGAAAGACGACTACTGGTAAAACTGTACTGAGACTAGTAGACCCGACATCTGGAGTCATAGGTTATCATCCACGTAAGAGACTATTAGATGAATGGGCTGAGAACGGTTATGAGCCGCCGGTAATAGATGATTATGGTAATATCGATCTAGCAAAGATTCCTCCACGCCACCTGAAGCCTCTCCGTAAGGAAATGCAGATGATCTTCCAAGATCCTTATGGAAGCCTAAACCCAAGATTAACAATTTACAAGATACTTGAGGAACCACTCGTAATCCACAAGATCGGTAGTACTAAGGAGGAGAGATACGATATAGTAGCTAAAGCATTGGAAGCGGTTAAACTAACACCACCAGAGGAATTCATGAACCGCTACCCACACATGCTATCCGGAGGTCAGAGGCAGAGGGTTGTAATTGCTAGGGCGTTGATCCTTCAGCCAAAGTTTATAGTTGCGGACGAGCCAGTATCAATGCTTGACGTATCAATCCGTGCTGAAATATTAGAATTAATGATGGAGCTTAAGAATCGTATGGGATTAACATATCTATTCATAACACACGACCTAGCGCTTGCAAGGTATATTACGAATAAGATCGCTATAATGTATCTCGGAAAAATAGTTGAGCTGGGACCGACGCGTCGCGTACTCGAGAATCCACAGCATCCCTACACGAAAGCATTAATAGCGGCAATACCAGACCCGGATCCGAGGAACCGCCACATACTTAGGGAACTACCTATTAAGGGTGAAGTACCAAGCGCTATAAATATTCCACCGGGATGCAGGTTTAGGCCTAGATGCGTAGTCTACGATAATACTCCCAAGATACAAAAGTATTGCGAAGCAATAGAGCCTCCACTAATAGAAGTGGAGAAAGACCACTATGTCTCATGCTGGATGCATGGAGAACCGGAAGAGATTATAAAGCTATTAAAGAAGTAGTTATTTCTTTCCTTCATAGTATTTCTCAACAGTTCTAGTAATCAATATTTTATACATTAGTGTTATGGATACTGCGAAGAAGATAAAACCTGGAACTGCAAGGTATCGGTAAACGTAGTCTCTCCACTTAATCCTTAAAGATACGTTGATCAGGCATGGAGAAGTACTATTATAATCGAAGAATACAAGGCTATAGAGAGTCTTCAATTCAGTATCCGAAACATTACCATTAAACACATAGGTTGATGAAGTATTCTTAGATAAATCGTAGATAGTATAGTTTAAGGGGCAGTTACAGCCGGATTTAACAAGTACCAGTTCTGATCCATAGACACTACCACTAATGCTAACACCCGACTTGGAGTATCTATCAAATATGTCGAGCATAGTCTCCCGCGAAACATCTAAAGCACCCATATCTATGCTAGATACGCGTTCAACACTACTCATAGCTAGTAGTGAGAAAGTAATTGCGAGTATTGCTGAAAACAAGAATAATAATACATATATTCTAAAAACGTTAATTCTAACCTGCTCATCCTCCATGCTACGATGCACCAATCAATTTAATGAAGAATTAGCCTACTATATTCTTTTATCCCGCTAAACCCTATGAATATGGAAGAGATACTATATGGGTGTATATGACCTTGAAAAAAGCATTAAAAAGAGAGATTGGTTTACTCGTTTTTATAGCTGTTGTTATTGCTGTATTGTATTATGCTATTCCTCCGTTAGAAATTGGAAGTATTGAAATAGTATTGAAGCCGGTAAAGTTATACCTTTACATACGGTTAAACTATATAGATATAC
>WAON01000193.1 GCA_015521265.1 Desulfurococcales archaeon | reverse complement strand
CTACATAGTAGATTCTGGGTGGTATAGTTTTCACCCTAGACACGATCTCCCTGATAAAACCCCTCTCGGGTTGTGTATGTATTCTACGGGTAAAGGCTAGATCTTCTAGTTCAACCCTACCACTCATTATTAATTCATCGTATTTTTCGAATACTCTACGAGCCCTCCTCCTAGCCCTGAATAATTCCTTCCTACTCTCTGCTTCCCCGAGTATCTCTAATGCTTCCAGCTGAGCCCTACGAATAATGCCCGGCGTATCCCTACGGACAGCATACAACCCCTTAATCTTCAATCCACCACTAGTTAACCGGCCGAAGTACCTGTTCGAGTATCCCATACCCCTACTAGATACTGGTATAGTGAGCCATGTATACTCTGCTTCAACCCGGGACTTAAACCCTGTCTCACCCATAACGATCTCGTTTATTTCTCTACAGCTGAAACCATTCTTTTCAACGAATAAGCTGTCTACGAGTACGTGTATAGTCTTGATCCCTAGGCTTCTAAGCTTTAACCGGGCTTTATAGGTTATATATCGGTCTACACTAGTAACTACTTCATGAGCCATGATCGAGCCGAACAAGCTGTTCCGGTAGCCGAGGTATCCGAAGCTTGCTACGAGTATCCATTTAACAGCTTTCATCCTATCCTCAATAACTGTTTTAAACCTAGAGTCTAGGGTATTCCTTAATAGCTCCCTATATGATTCCTTCCGCGGTACGAGGGTTTTCATAGTAGCAGCTACAACTCCCTCCCTATCAATACATACCCTATGACTACTGCCCGGGGGATCAATGTATATGTTGCAATCTGGGTCATCTACTGTTTCGCCTGACACGTTGTACTTCATGATGATGCTGGGGTACAGGCTACTATAATCGATCTGGCAGATCCCCCAGTAGGTTCCGGGTTTGGGAGTGTATATTGTTCCTCCCCGGTCGTGTAGTACTAGTTCCCTTATGCTTCTAGGCTTCTCTACTCTACCATAACCCTTTACTACCAGGTATTTCTTCTCCAAGGCTTTTAATGCTTCAATAATTGTTAATACGTTCCCGATACTAGCTCCATTAAGTATCCTGATCGGTGTGTAGCTGAGCCTGCTCCACTCTATTAATCCGTTTAATCCTACCAGTAGTGTATCAGTGTTCAGCCATACGGGGGCTATCGATCCTAGTAGTCCGTGGTGAAGGTTTTCAAGTATTAGGTGGTCGATGCTGCTGATGAAGCCTATATGTCCTCTTAGACTATGCAGTATCGTGATCGCTTCTGGGTATTGATGTGTTTCAACGCTGTTGTTGGTTTCTATTAGTATGTGTGTAGGTTCTTCTCGGGGTGTTAGTAGTTCGTGTTTCCCGTGCAGTAGTTTTACTATAACCTTTTTGATCGGGGGGTTCCGGTAGTCTACTCTGCCGGGATCCTCGAGTACTTCTACGTTGTTATTCGTGATTTTTATTAGTGTTGTTGCTGGTATATGGTTCCTCCATAGTGTTTGTATTAGTGGGTGGGGGTAGTTGTTTGCGTTTAAACCTATCCGTTTCCTCCTAGTAATTGATTGTATAATGTATAGGTCGTTTAGGCTCCTAGTCTCATAAACTACAACCTCCCTAACCCTCCTATACCTCGGTGGTACAAACCAGTTCTCGATCCAGGCCCTAACTATTCGAGGGGAAGACTCCAGGTCCCGCGTGATCTCTTCTGGGTCGTGGTTTATTGGGAGTATGTATCCTCGGAAAAATGTTTTATAGAAGAAGCTTTTAAGCCTCCCATCCTCGTCTAGAAGCACTAATTCGAGACCGTTCCTACGGGGCTGTACGTCGAGTATCCAACCGGTGAGGGTCAAGCCGGGTCATCCCCCTTCACCCTTATGGTTCTCCCTGATTATTCTACGTATTATGTGTAGGTATATTACCTCCATCGGGTCTATTGGTGCTGCTTGGTGTGTGTATAGGCTTATAGTATCCTCTATATCCTCTAGATACTCCCTGATCACACTTGCTTCTCGTGGTGGTAGTAGTTCTAGTATTTTCATGAGTCGGTCTAGTTCTTTATATACAGCCATTCTGTAAGACGGTGTTGAGCGGCCCATGGTTTCTCACCTATTATCCGGTTGTAGTTTGTGGTTGTTGTTAGTCCTACTGGTTTCCACGGGTGTTTGAATAACCTTATAGTTACCCTGCCCCCGGGCCTGGTCCAGACTCCGACTATTACATGGACTGTGTGGTGGTGTAGGCTCCCGCCGTCCGGGTAGTAGTATCCGTTCTTAGATACTTCGTTGAACACTATGACTCTACGATTAACCGCCAGCTTCTTGATCAAGCCTGTTATCCTAGAAGCCTCAGTGTAGGCAGCCGGGTTTCCGGGCACGTAGCGGTAGGGGTATGCTAACACAATAACCCCGTACTCCCCGAGGCCCTGACTAGTCAAAGACTCGATAACATCCTGTAGCCGGAAACCCCTAGCTACATGGATCCTTTCAATATCCCCATTATTCCTCTTAACAAGCCTATTGAGCAGGTAGGGGTCTAGGCCTCCGAATTCTCTAGAGTGTATTAGTAGTGTATCATAATACCTGCTCTGATATGCTAGTGTTTGATGCATCAACGGCTTCACTACTTTATAATCGCCGTAGAACTCCACTATCCAGCCCCGGGGAACATGTCCTATCAGTGAATCGATCTCATAGATCCCCGTGATCGGCAATTAATTCATCACCCATTAATACTGTAAAGAATTATAAGGAGGAGGGGGGTGTTCGAAACTATTACCATGGTAAAACAGCGTAGTGCAATGTTTAACAGTAGCAATTAAGAATATCTTGATATCGTTTAAGGGGTTGAAAAGCATTGATTCCGAGGCTATACTATATTGAGGCTAGGTTTTCATCGAAGGAATACATTGGTAGCGTGGGCTTAGATGCTTTTATAGGTGGGGTTAGTGGGGGTAAAGCTGTTGAGAAGTATAAGCTAATATATTATGGCGTAATAGTGCAGGAGGAGGGTTCTAAGAACCTATTACTACTAGGGCCGGATGATGAAATAATACTACTACAAGGCTACGAGGAATACTGTCACTGGCACAACGGGCCATTGTGGAGTAGGGATGACCCGTTGAGCCGGGAGTATTGTACTCGTCCTGCAGCTGGAGAGCTAGGCTATTGCAGCGTGCACCGGAATAGTTTAAGGGCACTGTATACTAGGTGCTTCGGCTCCTCCGGGCTGGAAAGCCTCCGCAGCTGCTGGATGCTCGACGAGAAGCTGGGTGAACGGGTAGAGTACGCTGTTTATCTATTAGCCTATAATCATAACCGTTTCAAGGTTGGATCGACGAGGTACTGGAGGCTGTATGAAAGGCTTGGAGAACAACCACACGTGCTAGCAACGATCCTATACCGTTCTAAAAGCGCTGTCAAGACCAGGGATGTTGAGATCAGGGCTGGTAGGCTGGAAGGATTAACCGAGAGGCCTCGGCGGAGCCTGCGCGAAGTAGTAATCATACCCCCAGCACAAGTAATTAATAGATTAGAGAAAACACTCGCTAAGACCCGTAGACTCCTAGGATTAAAAGATGATTCAGAACCTAGATTTATAAGGGTTGAACCAGCCAGCGGATTCGAAAAATACTACCGAGTACCGGAGAAGAAGCTCGGGGAGCTAGTTGGGAAGCACTTATACATAAGAGACTACTATGCAGGATACCTATTACTCGAGGAGGTTAACACTAGTCAGAAATACTTGTTAAAAGGGAATAACCTGCTCCATGTGAACAGTATTAAACTCGTAAAATAATCCCCCTAACCGGTTTTATAAATTATACACCTCTATAAAGAAATATATTTTTATGAGTAAATGCTTTAAGGTTTTGGAGATGAAGGAGTCTTGATCCACCATGTACTAGTGGGTTTTACACTGCTTTTCTTCCTCTATTTCCTACTCGTAAAAGAATACTTCCACCGAACAATTGCAGCCGGGTTAACTGCTAGTTTAACCCTCCTAGCCTTAATCCTTATGGGCCGAGGGTATTTCCGGGAGGTTATTGAGGGTATAGATGTTGACACGATCGTCCTGCTAATGTCTATGATGACTATGGTTACGATAATGGCCCACTCCCACCTCTTCACATATCTAGCAGTAAAGCTCATCAAAAAGACTCATGGAGACCCCTTCCTATTAATGGCTATACTGAGCCTATCAACCGGGGCAGTATCCGCTTTTGTAGATAATGTTACAACCGTGGTCTTAATGACTCCGATTATACTGGATATGACCCGTAAGCTACGAGTGGATCCCCGTCCCCTACTATTATCAATTGTTTTCGAGTCAAATATTGGCGGGACAGCTACACTAATAGGCGATCCGCCCAACATATTGATCGGTTCGGCTACCGGTCTCGGATTCAACGATTTCCTATTCAATCT
>WAON01000192.1 GCA_015521265.1 Desulfurococcales archaeon | reverse complement strand
CCCCTCTACTGCGTATTCTAAAGGTTCTCCACTGAATTTGTAGGCTATTGTTGTTATTAATCCATGTTTTGAATATCTGGGTTCAATACCGGTGTTTAGTAATAGGAATGATCCCGTACCATATGTTACCTTTAACTCGCCCGGCTTAAAACATGTTTGTCCGACAAGTGCTGATTGTTGATCCCCTATTATTCCATGGAGGGGTATCTCGTAGCCGATTATCTCCTTATTCATGTATCCTAGGGGTTTCCAACTGCTTGAATCCACTACTACTGGGAGAATCGATCTCGGTATGTTGAACAGTTCTAGGAGCTGATCATCCCATTTTCCCGTATTGATATTATAGAGCATTGTTCTTGAAGCATTCGATGGATCGGTTACGTGGGATCCGCCGCGTTCCGGGGTAATATTGTTCTTTGTACCCTTTGTAAGGTTCCATACGATCCATGTATCTATTGTTCCGAATAATAGCTTATCCTCTCTGAGCAGTTTTCTTGCAACGGGTATTCTTTCAAGGATCCATTTTATCTTTGTTGCTGAGAAATATGTTGAAACCGGTAATCCTGTTTTCCCATGTATTTCTCCGGCGTAGCCCTTTCTTCTTAGTTCTTCGCAGTATTTGATCGTTCTAGTATCCTGCCAGACTATCGCGTTATAAACCGGCTTCCCGGTTTCCCTATCCCATAGTATTGTTGTTTCCCTCTGGTTCGTTATTCCTATAGCCCTTATCATGGATGGATCGATTCCTGTCTTAACTATTGCTTCCCGTATAACTATCCGGGTATTCTCCCAGATCTCCATTGGATCGTGTTCTACCCATCCAGGCCTCGGCGTTATTTGTCTATGCTTCCTATAACTATAGCCTAGCTGTAGTGCTTCATCATCATATATTACTGCCCTTGTACCCGTTGTTCCCTGATCTATTACGAGTATGTATTCTTTGTCCATGGATTCTTCAGCCTAGAGCGGTATGTTTCCATGCTTCTTAGGGATTAAGTGTATGAATTCATCCTTCTTGTGTTTCAGAGCTGATAGCGCCTTGTACAGTTTGATCCTGAGATCTGCCGGGTCAATTATGTCATCAACATATCCAAGCTCAGCAGCGTGATACGGGTTCGCGAATGTTCTACGGTATTCTACGAGTTTCTCTTTTAGAAACTCTTCAGGGTTTTCGGTTTGGACTGCTTTCTTTCTATATAGTATTCTCACAGCGCCTTCGGGCCCCATTACTGCTATTTCAGCCGTTGGCAGAGCGTATACTATGTCTGCTCCTAGAGACCTACTCCCCATTGCAATGTATGCTCCGCCATAGGCTTTTCTAACGATTACTGTTATTTTTGGAACTATTGCTTCCGAGTAAGCGTATAGTACTTTTGCTCCATGCTTAATGATCCCTCCGTGCTCCTGGTCTATTCCCGGCATGAATCCAGGGGTGTCTACGAATGTTATTATTGGTATGTTGAAGGAGTCTAGGAACCTAACGAACCTAGCGATCTTGTTTGACGACTCTATATCTATTACACCCGCGTTAACTGCCGGCTGATTAGCGACTATTCCAATACTATACCCCCCGATGCTTGCAAATCCTATGACTGCTGTTTTCGCATAATCTCTCTGCACCTCGAGGAAGAAGCCGTCGTCCACGATCATGGTTATAAGCTCCCTTATATCGAAGGGTTTCATGGGGTCGGTTGGTATTATTGAACGGGCTTCTTCGACCTTCCTATCCGTGGGGTCCTCAGTGTGTATCATGGGTGGGTCTTCGCCGAAGTTATCGGGTATATAACTCAGCAATCTCCTAACTATTTCGAAGGCTGATTCTTCATCTGGTGCTACGAAGTGTGCTACTCCACTACGGGATCCGTGTACGTCTGCCCCACCTAGTTCTTCGAATGTAGTTGATACTCCGGTTGCAGCTTTAACAACTTCTGGACCAGTTATGAACATGTAGGATTTATCAACCATTATGATGAAATCTGTTAGTGCAGGGCTGTAGGCGGCGGCTCCAGCGCATGGGCCTAGTATTAGGCTTATCTGCGGTATTACACCGCTAGCTTTTACGTTGGCTGCAAATATTCTCCCACAACCGTGTAGGGCTGCAACACCCTCCTGAATCCTTGCACCTCCAGAATCGTAGAGGCCGATTACTGGTACTCCGCTCTGTATGGCCATTTCAATAGTTCTAACGATCTTGTCTGCATGGCTCTCACCTATGCTTCCACCCATTACCGTGAAGTCCTGGGCGTAAATGTATACTAATCTACCATTAATTCTTCCATAACCTACAACTACACCGTCCCCATAATATTTAACCTTGTCTAAGCCGAAGTGTTTACCGCGGTGGGTGCGCATCCATTGTAGTTCTTCGAAGGATCCTGTATCTAGTAGTCTCTCGATCCTATCCCTAACCCATAGCTTCCCCTTACTCTTCTGTCTCTCAATCCTCTCTTTTCCACCGCCTAGGATTGATTCCTCCCTCTTCTTCTTAACATCCTCTAGTAGCTCGTCGATACTCTTCTTCTCCGGCAACTATTAATTCACCAACTAATTACTCGGAGGGGGGTTTATAGTGAAAAACGTTATTTTACACGGGTAAGGATCGTTACGGTTGTGAATGTTCCCACTCCGCCTATGTTCTGTGTAGCTGCTATTACTGGATCGCTTGCTTTCTCGCCGGGGAATTCACCGCGTAGCTGTAGTGTTGCCTCCGCTATCTGGTATACGCCTGTTGCTCCCACGGGGTGTCCTCTTGCTTTTAATCCGCCGCTTAGGTTTACTTCGGGTTTATCTCCCTTAGCAAATCTTCCCTCCTTCCACTCCTTCACGGCTTTACCCTTCTCGGTGAAGCCTAGGTCTTCTAGTGCTAGGTATCCTGTTATGTGGAAGGCGTCGTGTACCTCTACATAGTCTATATTTCTAGGCTCTACGCCAGCCATCTTGTAGGCTGTGCGGCTTGCCTTCACTGTTGAATCGAGTGTTAGCAGGTCTCTCCTACTACCAAGGTCTACTGAGTCTGTAGCCATTCCGATGCCTTTAACTTCTACTAGTATATCCCTACCAGTAGCTTTGGCGATCTCCCTAGCTTTCTCCTCTCCGCGGACGAGTATTACGGCGGCTGCGCCATCACCTATCGGTGAACAGTCGAATAAGTGTAGTGGATCAGCTATGATGGGGCTGTTAAGTATTCTCTCAATAGTAGTCTTCCTAGGCAGCTGAGCATAGGGGTTCTTCGATGCGTACTCGTGCATTCTAAGGGGCCAGTAAGCCATGTCCTCCCTAGTATAGCCGTACTTGTTCATGTAAGCCCTAGCTACAAGTGCGTTAAGCCCTGTAAAGCTTGCACCATAGAATACTTCATATTCTTGATCAGCGGCTAATGCTAAGGCTTTAGTAACTGAAGAAGTAAGGTTTTCGGTGAGCTTCTCTAATCCTCCAACAGCAACCACGTCGGCCATACCAGAGCGTGCCAAGCTATACCCGGCGTAGAAAGCTGCTCCCCCACTACCACAAGCGGCTTCAACTTTGAAAGCCGGTATACCCCTCAACCCACTATAATCAGCTAGGAGGGCTCCAAGGCTATCCTGCTCCATTAATACGCTACTAGTCATGTTTCCAACAACTAATGCTTGAGGCTTAACGCCTCCAGCATCCTCCACTGCTTTAATCATTGCATCACTAAATAATTGACGACCACTCTTATCATAGAAGCGCCCGATTTTAGTCATGCCCACACCGACAATAAATACCCGATCCATCCTACAACCACCAAAGAGCCTTTGAGGGATGATGGGGGTATTAATCCCCCCTTATATTATTGGTTTAACTATCCTATCCTCTATAAAGTATTCCCAACCAATTACAAATACTGGGGTTGTCTACGATTAATTACTATAATGGTTTTAGGGAGGCGGTGCTGGGACGTTAACTAGTCTTAAAGATAGGCTTCTTAAATATATTGTTAAGAAAGCTGTTGGTTTCCCCGTTGATGATCTCGAGCTGGAGAAGATTGTTGGTTCTTCCCAGTATATTGTTATGAGGCGTGTTGTTGGTAGTATTTCTTCCGAGATAGTTGTTAGTAGGGATGGATTACTGTATTGCGGAATCTGTAAGCGGGGTACTTTTACTAAGCGTGGATTATACCTCCACTTGCTGAGGGTTCATAGGGATGAAATACTTGAAATGGTTGAGGAGAAGTCTCGGAGGATTAAGAGGTTTTACAGCGGGTTATATAATGGTTAAAATATTGTCCCGAGGGGTGGAGTCTCCTCATCGAATAGGCTTCTCGGCATTGAAGTCTCCGGTCATCCACAATGACTAAATAGTGTCTATTATGGGAATTATTCGTTACGGATTATACTCCCTCATAATCAACGTTATATTATACTCCAGCTTAGTCTTCCTAATATTCTCCGTAAACCTCGCCGACTGCGTTGCGTAGTCTCCACGGTAAACCCTAGTTGTTACGACTATTGGCGTAATATAGTAGGCAGCGTTTTTAATATGGTTAATGCCCTTGCCCAGGCTTGCAGTGAGATCGATTCTCAACCAGCCCCATGGAGGAATATATGCTACCAGCCATCCATGCCCTCCCCCACCTATGAATTGGTAGTGGAATAAGCCTCCAACCTCTGAATGTTTAAACTCATAACCTTTTCCTAAATATACAAAACC
>WAON01000191.1 GCA_015521265.1 Desulfurococcales archaeon | reverse complement strand
CTCTGAGAGTATTTACTACGTCTAGTTTACGGTATATGTCTCTACTACCACACTTAGGACACACTCTAGTCTCTGTTGTAAATTGGTAGCCGCACTTATTACATTTTTTAATATCCGTATAAACTGGTACGAAGTAATCATTCACTTTTAGTACTCCGTAATTGTTGAATCCTACATCAACGGCTAGATCGTAGACGTGACCTATACTAGCGATAATTGATAATACGTATTCACCTGTTGCAACATCATATACGATCATTCCGTTTTCAAGTATTCTAGTTGAAGGCTTGCCGAAGAAGTTTGCAATCGTCCTGGCTTTATTGGGTGATTCAACGATCATTAATGCGGATTTTGTTATCTCAACGAGCTCTCCCGGCGGCAGTTCGCCCTTAAGGATCTTAGCAACTTTTGCCCTTTCTTCACTGATCTCCCTCATGAGCTTATCCAGATCTATACTACTCAGCGGTTTCATATCAAAATCTTCAAATAACCAACGCATCCTCCTTACTAGTCCGTTTAGAAGCCTTATATCATCAACTATTACTATTGATAAACCCTTCGTGATCCCTCCGGGGTATAGTCTTGAAGTCCTACCACTAGCTTGTATATATGTTGCTACATCTGGTATCAAAATATAGGGTTTACCATCCTCTTCAATAAGGGCTATATCTCCGCGAGTCTTCAGCTTCTCCCATATATCACTCCGTGCTAGTAATTCCCTAGCAGTACTTAATGCTTCGATTAATAATCTAAGCAGAGGGGTTTCTTCAACTTCTTCCCCCATTAGTTTCTTCTGGAAATCTTCTGTTAGCTTCATTAATGCTCCTTGGCTTAATCTACGCAGTCTTACTGATAGTCTCCCAATTAATAATTCTACTTTCCTCTTCTCATTGCCCTCTAATACATCCCTTATTATCGATAATATCCTGATAATGTCTATAGGCCTAGGGTTCTCGAGCCTACTACTAAACTTATGCCTCGGCACGCCCGGGAAGACAGCGTATTTAACCCTGTCTGGAAGGTCTAATCCCCTAACCATAACTCCATAATAAGTAGCTACACCTACTAGTACATCTATTTCCCCATTAGCGTAGGCATCTAGTAGTTTAACCCCCTTCCTTGCATGGAACGCTTCGACTTTTAGGCGTGTCTTTTCTGATAACAGCTTAGCTAAACTCTCAGCATACTCGATCCCCTTATCAATAGGTACAAAAACCAGGCCTCCGCCGCCAAGCTTTGAAACAATCTTTACAACTTCTTCATCAATACTATTAGATGGTTCAAGGTATGTATCAACAATATTCCTAATTGCTTCAGGCCTCGAACCTGCTTCGAATCCTAGAAGTATCTTGAAGAGTCTTGGATAAATCCCCCTGGGACGGCCGGTAGCGCTAGATACTAGTACTATTGTTTTAATTCTACGCCTCATTTTTTCGAATTTCTTCTCCACTTTCCTAATCTTATGCTCGATCTCTTTTCTTTCCTCATCGCTCAACTTAAAGGCTAGCCTCTGCCGGAGCCTCAAGTACTCTATTCCTTCATTTATTTCCTCATCACTAATTCCGAGGATCTTGAATAGTATTCTGATCGCTTTACTACTCCTAAGGATCGCGTCTACATCGTCGAGTGTTATGAATTTATAGTTTTTGCCCAATAGTATATCATAGTGTTTATGCATAAACATATTAGTTGTTAAGAGAATGTCGAAGTCCCCCTTTCCCACCCTCTCCATATACTCTTCTCTTTTCTTCCGTGATACTTTCCCGTGTATGCTCAGTAATGTAATGCACTTATCGTCCGTGTCTTCTTCGCTACATATTTTTAAACCAGCATTATCTGCAAGAGCTCGTAGTTTTCTCTCAGCTTGAACTAATAGGGGAGTAGTGGGGAAGACTAAGTATATCTTCTCTCTTTCAACCCTATTCTTCGCATGTAGCTGGTGTTTAGCATAGTATAGGGCCATAACTAGTGCGAAGGTTGTTTTACCCATACCTGTCGGCGCTATTATACTAAAGGATTTCCCCTTTAGTATTCTCCGCGCCCATGTACGCTGTGCACTCCAAAACCTGTATCCGCCTGTAGCTTTTCCAAAGAATTTTTCTAGTTCTTCTAGTTTTTCTTCGAATCTGAGAAGCCTCCTTAGTTCCTTCGGCTCTTTTACATGGTCATGATATGTTCTCAGTATTTCAATGTAGGGTTTCTCGAGTATGTTCTTCTTTAATAGTAGGAAATCCTTCGGTTCAAGGCAGTTTTTACATGGGGCTTTATAGTTAAGTCTTAGATCATCGTCTTCTCCGCGGCAATTTGGACATGAGTATCTATATATTCCATGTACTCTTTCGATCTTACCCGGTTTACTCATTTGTAATCCTACCCATGAATAAAGTGGGGAGGGTAGTCTTATTTAAAAATTGCATAGTTTTTAAGCTGTTATATGCTTTCTATAACCGCTGCTCCACCCCTTATCCTTAGTACCTTGTTGTGATATATTATAATTCCTCGATCGGTTATTTCGAATGGATGCCTTCTCATACTGTGTTTTGTACCCCTCATCTTCCAGACTATTATACTCCTTATTAACTCGCCATTATACTCTTCAAGGTCAAGCCTTACTATGCCGTCGGCTGCATGTTCTACTCCCGGTCCTCCGAATCCTCTTTCAGTGACTGATACCTGAGATACTAGTATTGAAGTTGTTCCAAGCCCTGATAATACCCTTTTAAGCTGTAATACTACGCCTCTAGCTACTGCTGGTTTAGTTAGGTATAGGGTTGAAACCGAGTCAATTACTACTCTCAGTGCTCCAACATCCCTAATAGCCTGTTTTAATACATCAATTAACTCTCCAACATCCGTCGGATCCCTCACAACATACCTCTCCCTCTTAGCGGCTTCACCAATACCGCCTGTAAAAGCATCAACAATAGCGAACAACCCCTGCTGTTCATAGGGTCTAACATCCCAGCCGAACTGTCTCATATTAATCCTTACTTGCACTGGATGTTCTTCTAATGCGACAAATACTCCAGGCTCATTCATTTTTAAACCATTCCATAGGTATTGCTGGCCGAATATCGATTTACCAGTACCGGGTCCACCGCTTAGTAATACTACGTTTCTCCTCGGAATACCCCCATTGATGAGCTCGTCGAATCCCGGTATGCCTGTTTTAACCCTTTCAACCATTACCATATCACCCTCTCAACAATTCTAGATACATTATATTATTATTGTTAATTGTTCTAAATAATGATTTGGATCAGTATATAATG
>WAON01000190.1 GCA_015521265.1 Desulfurococcales archaeon | reverse complement strand
CTTCTACAGCCTTAGAAGCACCAATGCGTTCGACTAGTAGTCTAAGCCTCCTAGCCCTATCACGGTAGATTTCAAAGCTGTAAATACGGGATCTTAAACGAGTGTATTCTGCTAGATAAGTAGTCTTACCGCCCGGTGCAGCGCATAGATCGGCTATTCTCGAGCCGGGCTTAGGATCAAGTATTTCGACTGCAACCATACTAGACTCATCCTGGGGGATTAGGATTCCTGTTTCGATAAGCCTTATAACCTCAGCCGGCAGCGGCCCACTGATCCTAATCGCTCGTGGACTGTAGCGTCCTTCTATGAATTCTACATTGAGACTAGACAAGTAGTTCTTAACGGCTACTGGGCTAGCCTTCAGAGTATTGATCCTGAAAACTCGGGGTGGTGGAGTTAGAGTGTATTCTAGGAAAGCCTCTAAGTCTTCCCCCAGCCTATTGAATGCTTCCCTTAAAGCATTGTATAGTTCCGGGCTAATCCTATACTTAAACATCAACTCCTCGATCCAGCTACTAGGCTTCCACGTAGAACCCCTGACCTCCCGGATATATTCTAGAAGCCTATCCCTTAGACCCGGATCCCGGGTGAAGCGGTATATTATCCCTGCGGCTACCCGATGGAAAGCTCTACGAGTTCCAGGGCCGCTCTTCTCATCTAAAAGGTTGACATACGTTACCGCTAATAATGCAGAGTAGACTAGGGGGTCTAGGCTTCTGGGATCAATACCGAGTCTATCCCGAATAATGTGCTCGAGGAGACCCTGATACCTGTAAATACTATAAGTAAAACCAGACACGATACGATCGCGCCTACCATCAAATAATCCTTTACGATTCAATACCCGGCGAATAGCCTCCTGCACCGGTTTAACCCTTAAACCAAGCCTTACAGCTTCAACTACTGCGAGGGCAGACTTCCTATCCAAAAACAACCACCTTATCCACGATAAACCCTTTACACCCTTGATCGGGGAGTTCATATAACCCGTTTTACAAATAAAAATATATGTATAACCCGTCTTCCTGCGGGGTATCGTTGTTTAGTATAAGTCTTGTTTAAGGGGTGTTTTAGTGTTTTGAGGATCGGGTATGCGTCAACGTATCCCCCGACACACTGCGGTGTTGGAGAGTATACTCGTATGCTTGTAACAGCTCTCCACAGCCTAGATTTAAGCCTAGAAATAACTGTATTCGCGGATAGGAAGAGCGGGGATGAACCACGCTATGATGAACTAGCTAAGGTTCAAGTATACCCCGTCTTCACACATGAAGAATACGAGTACAGGGGGTTACTGGATAAGTTAACGGAGATTAACGGGGTGGATATACTACATATACAGCATGAATACGGGATTTTCGGGAGGCATAATGGTATAATAAAAGCTGTAAGGGAAGCAGTTGAGGAGGGGCTTGTCAAGAAGACGGTTATAACGATGCACACCGTAGATCACCCCTACACTCTCCGAGATGGAACCCTGAGCTTCCAGGGGCAGCTGCATGTTTTTGACCGTGTTATTGTTCACAGCGTCCTGCAGGAGTTTGAATTAATACATCAAGGTATTGAGCAGCGTAAACTAGCGAGAATACCCCATGGAACACTATTAAACCCCTACCTATGGATGCCCAGGTACCTATTAGCGGAAGAACTGGGATTGAGGGAGGAGAGTATTAACGGCTTCATACTAACAGTACCGGGATTCCTGCGTAAGGATAAGGGCTTAGACCTACTCATCAAAGCGGTTAAACCATTGATAACGAGAGGGGACGACAACTATACACTGATCGTTGCTGGGGAAGTCCGGGATGAAAAGTTGAAGGAGGATATCGAGGAAATGGTCAGGAATGGTCCGAACCTAGTATTCCTAGACCGCTGGCTAACTAGCGATGAAATACTGAAAATAGTAGCACTAGCAGACGCAGTAGTACTACCATACAGGGACCGCCCCGCAGCATACAGCGTGTCCGGAATACTACACTTATCAATGGGGGGAATGAAGCCAATAATAGGGACAAGAGCCCCGAGACTAATAGAACTATACACAAACGCTCCAAGAATGACGGTACCAACGAGGAGCCCGGAGGAATTAATGAGGAAGATCAAGTGGCTGAGGGAAAACTACGACGTAGCAATACCCTACATGAGCCAACTATACAGCTACGCAGTAAGAACAGAATGGCATAGAATAGCGAGAAGACACTTAAAACTATACCGTACACTATTAAAACAAGAGTAATCGTGTAATAATGTATGGTTATAGTAATTCCTTAAATTTTCTCTAATTCTTCGACATCCTTCTCGCGGAGCCGCCAACCCATTGCTCCGAGTATTTCCTTTAAATGTTCAAGCGTCTCGGTCTTCGGGATCGGTATTACCCTGGGGCGTGTTAACAAGTAGTTTAGCGCTACTTGTATAGGTGTTTTACCGTATCCGTCAGCGATCCTCTTGATCACTGGATGATTCGCTACTGCCCCACGCTCTATCGGCGTGTAGGCTTGGATCGTTACGTGGTTCTCTATAACGTATGGTAGTAGTTCCTCCTCGGGGTCCTTGTGGAGAACACTATAATGCACCTGATCAACAACGATCTCCGCTTTACGTGTAGCATGAATAGCCTCCTCGAGCTCCCACTTATCAAAATTGCTGACTCCAATATACCTCGTTATCCCGGCGTCAATTAATACTTCGAAGTTCCTAACCTGACCCGCTATACTCATCGTCGCGTTAGGCCAGTGTATTAGGAATAAATCAACGTATTTAAGCCCTAAACGCTGAAGAGCTCTGCGGCCTGCTTTCAATACTTCATCCCTACTCGTCAAATGGCTGGGATGCATCTTTGTCGTTATAAACACCCTGTCCCGGCCGAAACTCCTAACAACCCTACCAACGAACTCCTCGGCCCGGCCGGAATCATATATTTCAGCTGTATCAATATTATCGATCCCGTTCTCCAATGCATAGATGAAGGTCTTATAAGCCCTTTCATAATCCCTAATAGCCCACGTACCAAGCCCTATAGCTGAAACCTTCTCACCAGTACGCCCGATCTCCCTCCTATCACTATAATCGATCGGGAACCTAACCATGCAGCTACACCTAGACAATTAATTTATAATCAGCCTCATTTAAGGGTTAAGCAATGGGTTCACTACGGGAAAGTATAGCGGCGAAATAATCCCACCGGCTAACCAGCTAAACGGTGTAGAGTATGAGCGCTGAGCAGTACTATCTAGGAGTAGTATCAGCACTAACAGCCGGCTCGATCTGGAGCCTAAGCCCCGGACTAATAAGCAGGCTGGGCAGGGAATACCCTAGTAAAGCAATCAATGCCGCAAGGAGCCTATGGGGAGTATTATTCCTAGTATTCATAATACCATTAACAGGCTCATCATACATCATCAACTATAATGGAATAATAGTCGTATATATTAGCGCGGTATTCGGCCCACTACTGGGAGACCTACTCTACATTAAAGCAATAAAACGCATAGGGGGCGGAAACGCTGTATCAATCGGATACTTCTACATATTCTTCGCACAGTTATTCTCGGCAATAGCCTACGGGGAAGAAATCACTATCCGGTTGATCATAGGAACCTTCACAGCACTATACGGGATACACCTTGTGTACAGCGGGGAGAAAAGAAGCTATACAAAAACAGGGTTCATATACGCGATAGGCGCAGCATTATCATGGGGACTTGGAGCTACGCTGAGCAAGGCAGCGCTACAATATGGTGATCCAATATCAATAGCCTTCTACAGGAACTTATCAGTAATAATAACACTACTACCCTTCACAGCCAAAAACCTCGCTAAACTATTCACACAGCGAAACGGGTTATTGATCGGCATTATAACCGGGGGCTTCGGCTTCGGAGTAGGAATGACACTATTCCTATACGCTATAACGATCGTAGGGGTATCGGTTACAGCACTAGCAACAAGTCTAACACCAGTACTGGGCAGGATATTTGCAAGAATAATAGCCTCAGAGAAACCATCGAGGAAAGCAGTACTCGGAACAATAGTTACAGCTCTAGGGATAGCAGTAGGATTAGCAAAGTAATAAGGGTATTATTTGAAAACCCTACCACTAACCAATCCATCATAAACCTCCCTATGAGAACCGAAAACCTCCAGGAACAAACCCTTATAAACACCTGCAACTCTTCGGAGCCAATTTATAAGGCTGGAATCCAGGTCGTTACTGGAGAGGTCTAGGGGACCTGGATCATAATAGTCAACACCCCTGATCAACACAGTGGCGAAATACCATAGGGTCTTCATGATCTTCCTACCCGATAATTCCTCGTAGTCGAGGCCTCTAGACCTATAAGAGGAGTGTATTAGGGTAATATCGTGGACTCTATAATCACCGTCCGGGTAGGGGCCCAGGTCTACAACGTAGTATCCATGACGGGTTATATAATCTGGCTTCTTCCCGGGTATACTGTATAAACCATGTATCCTGGGATCATATACTAGCATCCTAGAACCATTAACAATATACAAGCCATTGCTACGGGCTTCGACCACGGTGTTCTCAGTGCTGAGAAGTAGTTCACCCATCGAATAAGCTATTGCCGATAAACTACTCTTACCATCATGCGGATAACCAAGCACTAAGTGAACCCTACCACCATGATCCATAAAGGATATGGAATCAGTTAAAACAATAAAACCCCTACGTAGCAGGGCCCTACTGAGAACCTGTAATGTGAAGAAGTAGGGGGCTTCATTAGAGTAGGGAGCAGGTATACTGCCCCTAACCCAGTATTCATCCCTAGAACCCAGTAAGTGTTTTTCAACCATGAAACCCTCATTATCAACATGGTAGTCGATCACGGCATCCACACGATCCCATGTATTTCCAGCGTTTTTCTCTAGAGTATAGTATGGGAGGTATCTCCGGGGAAACATCTCTTTATCAAAACTCTCAAATAACTCTTCGGGATCACTAGTCTTAAACAATACCCCAGCATTATTAACAACTAGTAGGAAGCCCTCCACGCTCAACCCCCTGATGAACCCATTAAGAAGTATAGTATGATCAGTATGATGGATAGTACTAGGAGGCCCAACAATATCTTCTCAACAATGCTTTCACTGCTACGCTTAGACTCGATAAGGGTTGATGGTGGGAGGACTTCAAAACTCCTCCTAGGTGAAGCCTTCTCTTCAGCCTCTTCCTTAACCCATAGTGCCGGCGGTGTTTCAACAACAATACTAGCATGAGCTGCTTCACCCCTACACTCTAAGCTTCCTAGAACGCTTGATAATACACTGGTGTATTTGCGGAGCTTCTTATATCGGGGATCACTGTTTATTTGTGAAACAATATTATCCCTGTAGCAGCTGAAAGCTACAAGATATTTTTTAACTCTCTCATCACTCAAAACTTTTTCAACGGTTTCAACCGGGTCGCAGCCCGTTAATCTACAGTAGTCTTCAACATTGTAGACCATAGTAGTAGTCTTGATTAGGAAGCCGTCAATACTCTTAACATAGCTTAAACTATCAACATAGTTCTTAACAATATCGTCTAGACCAGACAACTATTACACCAGTATCAATAGCGGATATACTATCTACAATTAATTACCTTGAAATGATGAATAAATGTATTCTCCGCCTATGATTATGCACGGGCCTAGTCTCCACGTAGTATACGTGGTAGCCTCGAGGTATCCATAGCTGGGACTCATATACTCCTATGACTAGATGAGTACCCATAAGTGTTGATCTTAGATGAGCGTAGGCGTTGCCGTGCCTCCAACCAGTAACTGGAATATTCCTTACCAGTAAATCATTGAAATCATCAACGTGTTCCCCGGGTAGTAGTACTAGGCCGGGGGTAGCCCCTACAGCGTATACATGTATCAACCCCTCAGAAACACTATGCTCCACTATAATGCTTCTAAGCAGACCCGTTAAATCATAGTATTTCATAGGCCCATTAGTTCGGAATTCAAGGGTCTCCCTAATCACCCTCATAAATCATCAAAACCTCCCTCATCCCCGGCTTACCCGTTAAATCAATCAATACCGGGTGCTTGAAAACACCCATATCAACCCCTCTATTAACTACTGGTATAGTAATGTTCTTACCCAGCAAGGCTTCAAGTAGCCAGGGCTTATCCTGGAGACCCAGCTTATTGATTAGTTCCTCGAGATCACCTAGGAGACCGGGCTCATACTCGATGAATACTATCGATACACCACGATCCCGGGTGAATAAATGTATTAAGCCGTTCCCAGCCTTGATGGACTCAGCGAATTCCTCAACGTAACCAGCTAGGCTTACAGCATCCACACCCTTAGATTCAACCCTTATAATTCGGGGTATCAGCCTCAAGGTAAACCACCATTACCACTGTTCTCGATGATTACTAGCCTCTATGCTAGAGTACTAGTCGAGATATAAGTATGTTCAGCCTATTAATTGATACATTGGAATGAGGAGTTATGTGGTGTGTGCTTATTGGCCGAGTTGATTGATGAAATAGTTTATCGAGGTGTTAGGATCAAGTGTATGGCTGGAAACGTATTAGATGTTGAAGCCGACGCAGTAGTTAACCCTGCTAATAGCCAATTAGTCATGGGCGGCGGCTTAGCTGGTTACCTGAAACGTGTTGGCGGGGAGATAATAGAGTATGAGGCTAGGAAGTTTGCACCAGTACCAGTGGGTAAAGCAGTAGTAACAATCGCCGGCAAACTACCGTTCAAATACGTGATCCATGCTCCTACGATGGAGAAGCCGGCAATGAGGATCAAGCCGGTAAATGCTTACAAAGCAACCCGGGCGGCGCTAGTGAAAGCATTCGATCTAGGGTTGAAGAAGATAATAATACCGGGAATGGGAGCCGGCGTGGGAGGATTAAAGCCGGGTGAAGCAGGGGAGGCTATGGCTAAGGCTATAAAGGAATTCATAGATCTAGTCCCGGGCTCCATTGATGAGATCATAATACTCGATAAAAACCCCGAAATCCCAAGGGAGACATGCAGGGCTTTAAGGGAGAAGATAAGAATTGGCGAGGATTAAGGTAAAATACTTACTATGGCTCCGGGATAAAACAGGGATCAGCGAAGAAGTAATAATACTCCCGGATAGCCCCAGCCTAGAGGAATTAATAGGAGCTATCATGGATAAACACCCCAAGCTTAGAGATCTACTGAAGAACCTGCTCGGCCCCGATAACCCGATCATAATAACAGTTAACGGTAAAACAGTCAATAGGAACATAGTATTGAAGGACGGCGATATCGTAAAGCTGATACCACCGGTGAGCGGCGGGTAATAAACTATTATCTACGCCCAACCCTATACATGATCAATTTACGGTAGGGATCATCACTGGGCAGGAGCTTGGCCTTCTCCAACAACTCCCTCCCAATACTCTCCAGCCTAGACTTATAACTACTGCATCGTAATGGATGGTAGAAATGGATCATCCCCTCCCACTGATAGGATTTAGGCAGTAGTAATGCGAATAGGCCAAAGACGATCATTGCTACGAGGCTGTCAAATATATTCATCCAGTAGAAATACGCTACGATGAAAACAATTAATGCGAAAATAATAGAGGCTATATAGCCTAGCCGGCAATTCCAGAGGATATACTCGAGCTTCTGATACTCCATTAATAAGACGAATAGGTCACTGTAAACACCACCCCTCGAAGTGCTAAGCTTCCTAAGGGACTCATCTATAAAGCTTATACCTCCACGAGTCAAAGACCACCTGCGTAGATCCTCGAGAAGCTTACTATTACCACATACCTGGAAAGTCTTATCACTACGATTATAAACTAGTACAAGCCTAGTAAACAAGCCAAGCTTATAGATACGTATACGTCCATACCCGCTTACACGAGGCCTCCTACCACTACCACGTAGAAAATCCTCCAGTACCCGGACAACATCCTCAAAATCCCCCGAGCCATAGAGACACGGCAACCCAGTAAACCCCCTTTCAAATAACATGTATTGATCAGCATTCGTTCCCCAGGGCATCCCGTAAAAGGTACCCCAAAGACCAATACTCATCATTTCAAACAATAATCCGCGGAGTGGGCCCGGTCATAACCCCCTACAGCGGAGGGCTCGCCGTGTGCGTAACTTCTTCATCCAATATACAATAATAAAACCGATACCCCAGTAATAAGCCTTCATTAACGGTTTAATGCGATAAATTAATAACCCCAACCAAGATAAACCATTAAAAATGAAAACCCAGTGCCGCCGTAGCTCAGCTCGGTAGAGCGCCGGCCTTGTAAGCACCCATATATAAAAAGGCCCGTCTACAAGCCTGGAAAGCCGGTGGTCGCGGGTTCAAGTCCCGCCGGCGGCTCTAACTAATAATTTTAATCTCCGCAATGATTGCCTCGTAGACCATTATGTTAAGGCTATTGA
>WAON01000189.1 GCA_015521265.1 Desulfurococcales archaeon | reverse complement strand
GGCATAATAGTGGGGATAGTTGATAAGAGTAAACTGCTAACATTTTTGTTAAATTAAGCCTTCACTAACGTAGCTGTCTCGAGAAGTATAGATGAATTAATTGAGGAAAAACCAGTTAACACAGTATACATTACGACCCCAACATCTTCACACTACTCCCTAACTAAAAAGTTAATCGAGTTAAACGTATCAAACATATTCGTCGAAAAACCACCAACGGTAAACTCTAATCAATTAAGAGACTTGATCAATAAGAAAAAACCGGGTACAATTGTAATGTTTGGATTTCAGAAGAGATTTGCTTTAACATTTAGACACGCTAAAAAATTGCTGAATAGCGGGGTGCTAGGCGAGATATATGAAGTAGAATCTTATATTAGATCGGGTGATATAGTAAGAGAAACCACTAGGTTCAAACACTTAGGGAGAGGAGTGCTCTTAGACCTCGGTGTCCACTTAATAAATCTACTTCAATGGATCTTCAATCCCGTTAAAGTATTATCGGCAAATTATAAATCTAAATACACCGGCGTAGATGATGAGTTCAATGCAGAACTAGAAGATAAAACCGGATTCCCGATTAGTTTTTCAACATCGTGGATTGATCAAAGGTTTAGGTTGCCGGAGACAATGATCCATGTAATAGCTGAGAAGGGGGAACTATGGGTAACAGAAGATCATTTAAGGATAAACCGGGAAAACGGTGAAAAGGAAGCATATTATAGACCCCATTACTACTCCGGGTATCCCCCGGTAAACCTTGCTGATCAGGAATACACTATTGAAGACATACACTTCCTAAACTCAATCGCTACACGAACAAGTCCCAAGACAAGCTTAGAAGATGGCTTGAAGACAATGATGCTTATAGACGAACTATACAGGGTTGCTGGTGCAGGATAATGGTAAGGGAATTCCTAATAGGCGATAACCCATTTATAGGCGTAAGCCATCTAGCACAGGTTAAAGCTAGGGAAGAATCGAGAGAAGCTACACTTGAAAGAAAATACCAGGTACTAAAGAAGGCCATGGAAGCTGGTGCTACTGGTTTTACTTTCTCGACTCATAATTCTAACCTTGAATTATTAAAGTATGTAAAGGAGAAAGACCCGAAACTAATCGATAATATGAACTATCACATCCTCGTACCCTATGCTCAATCCTATGTTAGAAAGGCAAATATACATGGGACGGTTGGCCTATTAAAAAATACTATTAAAGAATTACTACGCAACTTCCCTATACAATCATTCTCGTCAGCTATAAAACTAGACTATGGTAAAGGATTAGCATTATTCCTAGCACTAGACCTAGTCCCGTATTTAAAAATACTACCCAGAGAGAGAATCAAATCCATACTTCTCCATGAAGTACTAACTGAGGTAATAATAGCATTCGATCTCTCAAAACTCTTAGCATCTATTAAGAAGTTCATAGAAGGGAAAATGGGTATAGATTTCGGCGTTGAAACTAGGAATATTACAAAACTAGAAGACTTCCTTAATAGGAACAATATAATGCTGGAATATATAATGACCCCCATGAATCCAATGGGATATCAAATGGCTACGGATAAGTTATCGGCAGAAGAATCAATTCTTAGATTATCTAAAAAATCGAACATTATAGCGATCAATACATTAGCATCCGGCGCAGTACCACTCGACGAATCCATAAAATACCTAAAGAAATACAAAGAGCAGATATATGCTGTAACATCAGCATCTACAAAGCCCTATAGAATATATGATAATTTCAAAAAACTAGTAGCGGAGTTAGTGACGTATTGAATCTATCAGTATTAATGGTTGGTAGGGAATTTCCGCCCCATATCGTGGGTGGCGTAGCTGAGCATACGTATCATTTAGTAAAGCATTTATTGTACAAGGGAGTTAACGTTAATGTATTAGCATTTGGTGATCCCCGTAACAGTAACGATGTTGTCGAATTCGTGGAGCCTAAGAGCTCGATAATTAGTAGGAGAAGCATGGGTTTAGGCTATGACTCTAAAATTCCGCTCGACATTGTTAGGATAACAAGGATCGTTAGAGAGAGACTGAGGAGTAATGATTACGATATTCTACATATACAAGAACCATACATTGGTGGGTTGATGACTTATAGCAATAGGAAGATCACGACTATCCACGATACGAGCTACGGCGAGTTAAAAGGTATTGCTAGATACGGGTTTAGCGACCATAATATTAAGAGAACGCTTTTCTACGTTTCCATGGGTTATCCAATGGAGTTCTTTAATATTATTAATAGTAAGTTCATCATCGTACCATCGATCGGTATAGCTAAAGAATTATTATCCATATATCATGCCCCAAGAAAGAAGCTTAAAGTAATCTATAATGGCGTTGAAAAACCGGGGCCCAATGAGCCTAGTAGAGATGAAGCTAGGAGTAAGCTGAGCCTAGGAGATAATGAGGTATTAATATTTACGAGCGCGCAGCATATTGCGAGGAAAAGGCTTGATCTATTAATATATGCGGCCCGTAAACTGAGGGATAGAGGGTTAAAGAATTTTAAGATACTTATCGGTGGAAAGGGCCCCTTAACACCGGAACTTGTAAGGTTAAGGAATAAACTAGGGCTGAATAAACTAGTGAGCTTTACGGGCTGGCTTAATAGGGAAGAATTAATTATTTACTATAATGCGATCGATATATTTGTTGTTACATCAGACTATGAAGCCGGCCCGATTACTCTATTAGAAGCTGGGATTAGGCGCAAGCCTATTGTTTCTTCGCGTATAGATGGATTTCCCGCATTGATGGAAGACGGTGTACATGGACTTCTTTTTAAACCTGGTGATCCAAATAATTTGGCTAATAGACTGGAGCAGTTGATAAAAGATCGCGATCTTAGGGATAGACTTGCCGCTGGAGCTTATAGTTTTGCCTCAAACTTTACATGGGATAAAGCAGCTGATAAAACTATAAGAGTTTATATGGAGTGTTTACAGCATTGAGGATCGTACAGATCGCACATGCTTATCCACCCTACCCTGGTGGTCTATCCCACGTTGTTGAAAACATTTCAACTAGGCTTACCGGGAAAGGCTATGAAGTAGAAGTTATAACCCTTGATACGGGTCTAAATCTTCCCAGTGTCGAGAATTATCATGGTGTTATTGTTGAGAGGTTTAAAGGGTATGCTCCCCTAAACGCATACTACATACCATCTACCGGTTTTATCAATCATCTAAAGAGAATAGATACCGACAATACTATTTTCCACTTACACAACCTGGGATCAGTCTCTACATATCTAGCATGGAAGGCTTTAAGGAGAAAAACTGATAAGATCGTTCTCACACCTCACTACCATGAATCCGGAAGCACACTGCACACTAGGATTCTATGGAAGATCTATAAGCTCCTCATAAAAAAGATGCTGAAAAACATCAGGACAATCCATGCTGTTTCATCTTTTGAAGCCAGTCTTTTATGGAAAAATTTTAGAGTTAAACCCATCATTATCCCGAACGGTATAGGAGAAGATGTTAAAGATTACAACTGGAATCCGCCATCAAACACTCATGTTTTAACGTATGCCGGCAGAATTGAAAAATACAAACGTGTAGACCTAGTTATAAAGTATGCTCGCAGACTCATCGATTTAGGGTTAAGTGTAAAGCTACGCTTAATTGGTAGAGGGAGCAATCTTAAGAGGATACTTTCACTAGCAAGAAAGTTGGGCTTAAGCGTTGAACACTATGATTTTCTCGGAAGGAGAGAATATTTAGAGAAGCTCTCGACTTCAACGGTATTTGTTAATCTATCGGCATATGAAGCATTTAGCATTGTAACAGCTGAAGCCCTAGCTATAGGCGTACCAGTTGTAATCGCGGAGCCGTGGGGGCAGACATTCAATGGATGCAGTAAAGCTCACATAGTTGATCCTCTAAATGAAACTGGAGTTATTAAAGCATTAAAGGAATCTATAGATACACCGCGAAAAACCGAGAAATGCGGACTGATAAAAACATGGAACGAAGTAGTAGATGAAATAATTAATATGCTATATACGAGGTTGCTATAGTTTTGAACACGATCAACATATTTATCCGTAAAATACTAGACAAGGATTTCACAGCTGCGGCTAGAATACTCGAAACAATCCTAAGTAATTATGATCTTAAAAGACTTTTCAGAAGAGTGATCATTGATAATGATATCGCGCCGCTAATCTATAACTTATTTAACGATTACATAGGAAAGTACAGCTTTAGCAATGAAATATTGTCCCTTTTAAGGAATAACGAGGAGAGGGAAATATAT
>WAON01000188.1 GCA_015521265.1 Desulfurococcales archaeon | reverse complement strand
AATATAATATGTTGTGAGGCTGAAAAACCCTTACTCCTTCTCACCCTTCAAATATTCTTCGAGGAGTTTCTTAGCATAATCATACCTTATACGGCCCTCCCTGATCATCCTCTCAGCGATCTTATCGATTAACTCGCCGGAAGCCCCAGCCATGATCGCAAGGTTTCGGGCATGTAGTTTCATATGGCCCTTCTGAATACCCTCATGGACTAGGGCTCGTAGAGCGGCTAGGTTCTGAGCTAGTCCGACAGCAGCCATGACTTCGGCCAGTTCACTAGCCTTCTTAACGCCTAGGATTTTCAAAGCTATCCTTGCTACTGGGTGAACCCTTGTTGCTCCGCCAACAATGCCTACTTGTAATGGTATCTCGATCGAGCCTACCAGCATACCCTCCTCATCGAGCTCCCAAGTGCTTAACGGTTTATATACTCCGCTCCTAGCAGCGTAAGCATGGGCTCCGGCCTCTATAGCCCTGTGATCCTGGCCGGTTGCTAATGCTACAGCTATTACACCGTTCATAATACCCTTATTATGTGTTACAGCTCTGAACGGGTCGGCTTCTGCGAGTATGCTTGCTTCAACGATCTTCCTAGCTATATCCTTGCCTCCAACATCTGCGGGGCTAGTTCGGGCCCATGCACGGGCTAGCCTGTATACTGCATGGTTACTTATAATTCTCAGCCGGGCTTCGCCCCCAGTGATCTTTTCCAGTAGCGGAGCTATTGATTCAACCATAGTGTTCACAGTGTTAGCGCCCATAGCGTCGAGTACGTCGACGATCAAGTGTACAACGATCACGGGTCCCATCCGGGTATCAATCACCCTAACCTCAAGATCCCTAGGGCCTCCTCCAAGCTTGATCAGTGTTGAATCCTGCTGCTTAGCATGATCGAGGATCTCCTCTTTATGCTCAATAATCTTCATAGCCTTATACCTTGGAGCTGAAACATTAACTAGGTGAACCTGCCCGATCATATACTGTTTATCGGCATATGCGATTATACCCGGCCCGTGGCGGAGCATTTTAGCAGCATTACTAGCGGCGGCTACAACACTAGTCTCTTCAATAACCATTGGTACTAGGTAGTCTTTATTATTGATCTTAAAGTTTACAGCTACAGCGAAGGGATAAGTCATTCCCCCAATAACGTTCTCGATCATGGAATCAGCTATCTTCTCGGGGAGGCTTCCAAGATTCCTAAGAGTTTCAACTTCTTCACTAGTTAAACCAGCCCATTCAGCAACGATCCTAAGTCTTTCATCTAGACTCTTCTTATAGAATCCGGGTATCCTAGAGGATCTATTAGACAATAATACCACCATTAATGATCGATTCCTTCCTATAAGATACTATAACCACATATGGTATAAGTAGTTAATACGCCCTCTATAATTTCAGGGGTGGGGTATTTATGGATAAAGAATTGCTTAGGGAGATCACGTATACCCTGCTACAATTAGTTCCCCCTGGCCGTGTTGTTAGTTATAAGGAGCTTGCAGAGATTGTTGGGGTTCATCCAAGGGTTATAGCGAGGTTTATGGCTTTAAACGATAAACCATTGATCATACCTTGTCATCGAGTAGTCGGTAGCCGTGGTGAGCTTAGAGGATATAGTCGTGGGGGGCCAAGGGTTAAGGAGAAATTGTTGAAGCTTGAAGGTGTCGAGGTAGTTGATGGGAGGGTTCCTGAAAAATATTTCTACCCCTTGAAAAACATGTTACTAGACCCTTAGAGAACACATAGTAATATATTCTCAACCAGCTCCCGTGTGACCCCTATAGTTGAGAGGTTATGATATCTCTTCATCCACTCATTCTCAACGTAGAACTCTGCTACCTCCCTAATGAGATCCTCATCGAACCCGTAGTCTCTAAGGGCTTCACGGAACCCTATCTTCTCGAGGAACTCGTTGAATACTCGCTGGGCTTTTACTGCATCACTACTATCCGGTTTAAGCGTTGGATCTAGGGGTTTGAGTATCTGATACATTGTTTCGGGGTAGTATGTATAGAAGATCTCTACTAGTTTCCTATATAGTATTGCGAGGCCTGCTCCGTGGGGGAGGCTCGGCTGGAAACCGCTTAGTGCATGCTCTAA
>WAON01000187.1 GCA_015521265.1 Desulfurococcales archaeon | reverse complement strand
GCTCGGAGATGTGTATAAGAGACAGCGAGGACTATTGGAGGTAAGGAACAGTTAGCAATTGAAGCCTTCGCAGCTGCACTCGAGGAAATACCCATGATCCTCGCCGAAACAGCTGGGCTAGACCCCTTAGAGACCTTGATGAAGCTTATACAGCTACACAATGAAGGAAAAGTATTCGCGGGAATAGACGTTATAAATAGTAAGGTAGTAGAAGACACTACTGAGATAAACGTTATCGAGCCCGTACTAGTTAAGAAGAATGTAATAAAAAGTGCTACTGAAGCAGCAACGACGATACTAAAGATCGATGACATAATAGCTGCTAGCCCGCTGAAGAAAGAAAAAGAAGAAAAAGGTAAGACACCTGGAGGAGCTGGAGGGTTTAAAGGCTTCTAAGTAAAATCCTAGTCTTCACCTAGGGTAGTAGTGGAAAGCGTTTTTAAATAATCCAATAATTCTTTTAACCCAGTAATATATTTGAATCCTTGTAATGAATTAATAGGGTATAATATGGGTGAATAGTAGTATTGGCTGATGCCGGATTTACAGGAGGAGGATTTTTAGTTAATCGTTTAACTCGGTACGAGATTGCTAGGGTAATTAGCGCACGCGCTCTCCAATTAGCACTAGGCGCACCCCCACTCGTAGATCCCGAGAAAATACCCGTTAAAGACCCTGTTGCACTAGCTATAAAAGAGTTGTTAGAAGGAGTTTTACCAATGACTGTTAGGAGGCCGAAGACTGGTGGAGGATACATCCTTATCCCGGTTTCAAAACTCTTATCCCCCGAGAATAAACAGTATCTTAGAACTACTCTCGAAAGCTGGAGTCTCGGTAGTAAATATTAACTTCTACATAAACAAAAAGCTTGGAACGATCTATGATGTATTTATCGATAGAATTATAGACGAGGAAACATTCAACAATCTCTACGTAGAAATAACTAGTCGTCAAGGCTATACTCCTCTACAATTAAGGACTAATCCTCCTATTCTTAGACTAATACCCCTCAGAGAAGAAACGAGAGGCAGGGACTACAAAAAGATTTCACTTCTACTCCTAACAATTATAACAGTATATCTCACCGGATACGGCCTATCAGGATTCTACACGAGCATAATACATGAAGCTGTTATGAACCCGTTCATCCTTGGAGCGATCTATACAGTTCTTTTCATGTCCGCTCTAGCATTCCATGAATACGGCCATATGAGGGCTGCTAGGAAGTACAATGTAGTTATAAAAGGCCCATACTTTATACCGGCGCCACCAATCCAGCTTGGATTCATAGGTACTCTTGGAGCAGTTATAACGATGAAGAATCTACCACCGGATAAGCGAGGCCTTGCAAAGCTGGGGATTAATGGCCCATTATACGGTTACCTTGCCGGCTTAGCTGTTGCAATAGTAGGAGTACTGCTCTCGCCAATAATCCCGGCAGAGTCTATTAAGCCCTTGATCGAGAAGGGGGAGGTTTCAGAAATAGGCTTCCTACCATTAACCCTACAACTCCTATTATTTCTAAGAACACCGCCTCCAGGCTACACGGTTCTACTACACCCATTAGCCTTCATAGGATTCGTCGTATTTATTGTAACTTTTCTAAACCTAATACCTATAGGCCAGCTCGACGGTGGACACGTCGTTAGATCATATATTAGTATGAAAAGCCATGACTTACTGGGATATATAGTAATACTCCTATCACTAATGGCGGGGCTACTACTACGCGGGGATATAGGGACTTATTATTTATCATTATCCATAATACTCTTATTATTGAAATTAATAGTAGGTAGGTACCCCCACCCAGGACCTGCGAACCAGTATGCTGTAAAACATACCTATAATTATCTATTACTATACATTGCACTACTAGTATTGACAATCCCCATACCATCATAAGGGAATAATAATGAAGAATAAGAAGGCAAAGAAAACAATACTAGACTTCTTCGCTGAGGCTAAGCCTAAAGAACAGATTACTAAGAAAACACTTCTACCTCGTAAAACATTAACAAGCCGCCTTCAACCGTGGAAGACTCGGGAAGAACAGGGTGGGGAAAAGTATAGTATATGGCGCCTGCATGGAACAGTAGTAGTCATTGCTGAAAAACCAAAAGCTGCGCGAAAAATAGCTTATGCATTGTCCCGCAATTTTTTAAGGAAGACGCTGTACGGTATACCATACTACATCATACGCCACGATAATTTAAGGATTATAGTTGCTAGTGCAGCTGGCCATCTCTATGGGTTATATACTAGTGAGAGAGGCTACCCTGTATTCACTTATGAGTGGAAGCCGTTGTATGAGATCGATAAATCGGCTAAGCATACTGAGAAATTCATAAAACTACTCTCTAGAGTTTGCTCGGAGGGGGATTTATACGTTAATGCATGCGACTACGATATTGAAGGCTCAGTAATAGGGTATATGGTGATAAAACACCATGGAAGCTTAGAGAAGAGTTATAGAGCAAAATACTCCAGTCTTACACCGGAAGAATTAAGACAAGCCTTCAGGAATCTTTCAAGGCTAGACTGGGAAATGATCGAGGCAGGGCTTAGCAGGCATGAATTAGACTGGATCTGGGGAATCAATATTAGTAGAGCTTTAATGGATGCAGTATGGAGCACTAGTAGGAAACGAATTATACTGAGTGCTGGAAGAGTTCAGACGCCCACGCTGAAATACGTGGTTGAGAAAGATATTGAAAGAAATCTCTTCATTCCACTACCCCAGTACTCGATAACAGTGTATATTGAAAAGAACGGCGTTAAGGTTAAGCTAGACTACCAT
>WAON01000186.1 GCA_015521265.1 Desulfurococcales archaeon | reverse complement strand
GGTCTAATGTTTTAATAGAGTAGCGTGGAATCCATTCAATACTCGCAGTAAACCCGTCCTCATCCTCCGAGACTTTCCCCCTACAAATAACCCAGTAACCACTCCTAGCTAGGGGGCATTCATCCCTATTAACCCGTGCATAAATATATGGGTGAACACTTAAGCCTAAGCCTCCCCCGGCTAGGTAAGATGTTAATGGAGCTATCAACATGAATGATGCGCCGAACACGCCAGTTGTAAGTCCCGGTATGTTAAGGATAACCCTACCATTTAATACAGCCCCCATAGTATTTCTACCCGGATAGAACAGTGTCCTCCTCCAAGCGAGGGAAGCATTTAAACCTCTAAGAACACTCCAAGCCTTATCCCTTAAACCCTTCCCAGTCCCACCGATCAAGACTATAATGTCTGATTCATCACTAGTAATAACTTCCCTGATAACACCTATATCATCAGGCAAAACCCCCCTATACTCGGCCAAGCCGCCGTAAGACTCAACAACACCCTTCACAATAACCCAGTTACTAGGCTTCCTCACACCGGCTACGAACTCGTCTCCAACACTATAGATCGATACACGAGGCTTATCATAGACCCTAACACTCTCAACCCCCGATTCAGCCATGATCTTTACAAGGCCGCTGGTAACAACAGATCCCTCCCCAGCAATTAACTCGCCAACCCTATAATCACTACAGCCCCTTGCAATATTTGATCGTCTTGGAAGCCTTGAAACAACAACGTATCCATTATCAATAACAACTTCTTCAAGCGGAATAATAATATCAGAGCCCTTCGGTACTGGGAACCCGGTTTCGACATAAACAGCTTCCCCCTCACCAAGAGTGTAGGCTCCAGCACTCCTAGGATCAACTCCCCCAACGATCCCGAGCCTAACAGTACCTCCCCTATCCAAGCCCTCAACAACATCTACCCGGCGAACAGCGTATCCATCCATGAGGCTAATATCAACTGTTGGGAAACACTTCCTACTATAAACGGTTTGAGCAAGCCTATAACCAGCACTACTGAAAACATCGACTTCTAAGACCCTTCTAGAACCAGTTAGTAAACTGGCTAGGACATCATATAGTTCTGGAATAGTTAACTGTTCAAATAATTTCATACCAGCACCCATGAGAAACCCGTTTAACCCACTGATTAACTAATTCAATAATTGTAGACTAATTAATAATACCAATTACATGAAGGGAAGTGAACAAGTATTGCTCGACCCGTATAAGATTAGGAAGGATTTCCCAATACTTAACAGGAAGATACATGGTAAACCCCTAGTCTACTTCGATAATACAGCTACAACCCATAAGCCTAGACAGGTTGTAGAGGCTATTAGGGAGTTCTACTACAACCACTATGCAAACATACACCGGGGACTACACACCCTAAGCCAAGAAGCAAGCCAGCTATACGAAGAAGCACACGAGGTAATAGCAAAGTTCATAAATGCATACTCATGGGAGGAAGTAGTATTCACGAACAATACGACCGATGCTTTAAACATAGTAGCCTACTCATGGGGGTTGAAGAACCTCGAGGAGGGGGATGAAGTACTATTAACAGTAATGGATCACCACAGCAACATGCTACCATGGAGAAACGCTGCAAAGCTAAGGGGAGCCAAGATCAAATACGTAGATATAACAAGGAACGGATACCTAGACTACGAAGACCTAGAAAACAAGATAACGGAGAAGACGAGGGTTGTAGCCTTCCCAGTAATGAGCAACGTGTTGGGGACGATCAATGATGTTAAGAGAATCGTCAAGATCGCGCATGAAGCGGGGGCAATAGTAGTAGCAGATGGAGCCCAGAGCGTACCACACCTACCAACAAACGTGAGGGAGATGGGTGTAGATTTCCTAGCCTTCAGCGGCCATAAAATGCTAGCACCAACCGGGACAGGTGCATTATGGGGTAGGAAAGACTTATTGGAGGAGATGATGCCTTTCAAAGTGGGAGGGGACACGATCAAGGATGTAACGCTTGACAGCGTAGTATGGCACGATCTACCCTGGAGGTTCGAGGCGGGAACACCAAACATAGCTGGGGGAATAGGTTTTGCAGAAGCTGCGAAGTACTTGATGAGGATAGGTATGGAGAACGTTAGAAGACACGAAGAGGAACTGGTAAGGTATACGATTAAGAGGTTTAAAGAGCTGGAGGGTGAAGCAGAGATCTATGGGCCTCTAGAACCGGAGCACCGCGGCGGCGTTATAGCCTTCAATATAAAGGATCTACACCACCACGTTGTAGGTAAAACGCTGGACTTGTACGGGATCGCTGTTAGGACTGGAATGCACTGCGCCCACCCACTACACTACCGCCTAGGACTGAGGGGGACCGTGAGGGCTAGCTACTACATATATAATACAATCGAGGAGATAGACTACTTCATACAATCACTAAAAGAAATCATCAAGAATAAAGCCCTACTAAAACAAATGGAGGCAGAATTCGCCGGTGAACTAGAAGTTTGTAGAGGCACGTAGAACAACTACTTTATCGAAAGCAGTACTTGTCCGGCCTCAACATTATCGCCTTCCTTGACAAGTATTTCTTCAACAACACCGTCTCGAGGAGCCAGTATATCGGTAGCCATCTTCATCGATTCAAGGACAATTATCTTATCACCCTTCCTAACCCTATCACCAGGCTTAACATTGATCTTCAAGATCTTCCCAGCCATGGGGGCCTTAACGGGCTCACCGGTAAACTTCCTCGATGAACCAGCGGCTTGACTCGTCAGCGTTGAAGCCTGACCACCGATCAACGGTGCTGCTTGTACTGGTATTAATGGCTGGGCCGGGGCAGCCTCGATCTCCTCCAACGAGACATTCTCAATACCAACCACTACTGGTTTACCATCAATAATGACTGTAACAGCCCGGCGGGGAGGCTCTGGGCCGAGGGGCTTCTCCACCAGCTCCCTACGCCGGGCTTCAAAGAATTCTAGCGCGACCTGGGGGAATAAACAATAGGTGAGGATATCTTCCTCCTTCTCCAAGTAGCCCTTCTCAACCAAAACCCTCCTACACTCATCAAGCATAGGCTTCAACAAGTCTGCCGGCCTAACAGTTATAGGCTTCTCATCCCCCAGTATAAGCTTCCTAATCTCCTCTTTAATCCTGCCCGGAGGCCTACCATATAATCCTTTAACGTAGTTCCTAGTCTCCTTAGGTATGATCCTGTATCGGCCGAACAATACGTTTAACACCGCCTGAGTACCAACGATCTGGCTTAGAGGCGTTACCAGAGGCGGCCAACCTAGATCCTCCCTAACCCTAGGAACTTCCTCGAGTACTTCATCGAGCTTATCCAGTTTACCCTGCTGCCTTAGCTGTGCAATCAGGTTTGAGAACATCCCACCGGGGATCTGGTGTATGATCACGTCAGGGTTTGGGAGAAGGATCCTCCAGTTTAATAGGTGAAGGTATTTCTCCTCGATAATTTTCCGGAGATACTTTGAGATCTTATCGATCACCTTCATGTTTATACTGGGCCTGAGATCGGGGTCTAAGGCATAATAGACGCTCTGAACCCCCGGCTGAGCCGTTCCAAAGGCTAGTGGTGATATAGCAGTATTAATATAGTCTGCACCAGCCCTAACAGCTTCCCGGTAAGTTGCAACGGCTAACCCTCCGGTTGCATGGGTGTGTACGTCTACGGGTACTTTAAACTCCTCCTTAATAGCGTGAACTAGCTCGTAGGCTCTGTGGGGTTCGAGTATTCCGGCCATATCCTTAATAGTTATAATGTCCACCTCGAGGGCTAGTAGTTCCTCTATCGTTTTAAGATAGTATTCCAATGTGTGTACTGGGCTTATCGTATAGCATACAGCTCCCTGAACAATTGCTCCCAGCTCCTTAGCTTTACGAATACTAGTCTTCATATTCCTTACATCGTTGAGTGCATCGAAAACCCTGAAAATATCGATCCCATTCTTAAATGCTAACTCTACGAATTTCTCAACAACATCATCCGGATAATGCCTATAACCAACTAGGTTCTGCCCCCTGAGGAGCATTTGTAGCTTTGTCTTCCTCACCCTCTCCCTTATCAGTCTAAGCCTCTCCCATGGATCCTCCCTGAGATACCTGATCGCAGCGTCGAAGGTAGCCCCTCCCCAAACCTCTAAGCTGTAGAAGCCCGCTTCATCAATAACATCAGCTATTGGGAGCATATCCCTAGTCCGGAGCCTAGTTGCTAGTAGGGATTGATGAGCATCCCTCATAGTAGTATCTATTATCTCAACCATCCCGATCAGCCGTAGCCAATCGATCAATACAGTTAATGCTATAATTGAATATTCGATAATCAGCTTATAAAACAGTATTCAGTCATTTATAGCTTCAACAATATAATTGTTAGTGAACGGATAACTTCTAGGGGATGGATTATTATGTTTGACATAGAGAATACCCGTGTACTAGTAACAGCATCGAGTAGAGGAATAGGCTATGGGATCGCCAAGGTACTAGTATCAATGGGTGCTAGAGTAGTAATAAACGGCAGAGAAGAGGAGAGGCTTAGCAGGGCAGTAGAGGGATTAAAGAGTATGGGCGGCGAAGCCTACGGGGTAAGAGCTGACCTAACGGTTAGGGAGGAAGCTGAAAGGCTAGTAGATGAAGCCGCCCGGCTCCTAAACGGCCTGGATGCACTAGTATACGTTACGGGCCCACCTAGGCCAGGCTTCTTCACCGATCTAAGCCTAGACGACTGGGAGTACGGTATCAGATTACTAATTAAGAGCGCGTTATGGGTTACGAGGAAAGCCCTACCATACCTGTTTGAATCACGTAATCCAAGCATAACCTACTTATCAAGCATAGCTGTTAAAGAACCAATACCGAACATTGCATTATCAAACACATTGAGAATATCGATCCACGGACTAGCAAAAACGCTGGCAAGGGAATTGGGGCCTAGGGGTGTTAGGGTTAACACTGTACTACCAGGCTACATCTATACTAGTAGAGTGGAGCAGTTGATCAGGGATAGGATGGAGAGGTATAGTAAGACTAGGGAGGAGGTAGTTAATGAAATAATATCCGATATACCCCTGAGAAGGATCGGTAAGCCGGAGGAAGTGGGGTATCTGGTAGCATTCCTAATAAGTAAGTATGCATCATATATAACCGGTGCAGCAATCCCAGTCGATGGCGGGAGGCTTAGAGCAGTATTCTAAAAACCGTCTTATTTTCCTATTACACTTATTTCAAGCTTCCCGGACTCGATAACGGGCTTCTTAAACGCATAACCTATTATTAACCGTACATAGTATTCTCCATCCATAAACCCGGCAATACTATACTGCTCAGCAATCTTTACACGGCTCAAAGCCTTCCGAAGCCTTAACGGTGAGAACACTGCTTTAGATGATACAACCGCTATCCTAGCACCATGCGTCAGCTTCCTAGTAAATGTTTTAGAACCGGAATTCTTCATTATTCCTACCGGGTCGGCTACAGTAGTTAATAGTGATAGTATTCCTCCACTAGAACCCCGTACAATATCGAGCATAACACTACTAGCCTTCCTCTTAGCGAAGGAAACATCCGCTCTTAGAACACCGTTTTCCACCCGGATATTAGCCGTAGCCATATCCCCAGTATTACTCTTAGCTGTTAATGCTAGAGGCTCCATACCGTACTTTAGATCGGTGGGTATTAATCCTATAACGACATCCCTATACTCCGGATCCTCGATCAGGACGCCAGGTAGTTTAACGTATCCAGTACCTTTCCTGTTAACCGCGTAGGTGTAGCCATTCATAACTAGATCCCTGATCTCTACCTTGTCTCCTTCAAAGCTCCCATGATCCTCGAACTCGGAATTGTATCGGTAAGCCCTAGTCTTCCCAGCTGCTAGGGCCCATGAGCCGTTTGATACAATATATCCCTTCCTACCCCTCACCGGCTTCTTGAACACTATGTATTCATCCGTAACCTCCGCTACAATGTTCAAAGCTTGTTTAGCCCTAGAATTAACCATATAGGAGTAAGCAGTATAGCCTACGAGTCCGGCAGCGGATAATGCTACTAGGATCGGGACCAGTATTGGAGGCCCCTCAAACTCTATGATGCCCGGCTTAACCCACATTAGTAAACCCGCTACTAGGATAATAATCATTCCAAGGAATACATCCCACCTAGGCCTAATGAATCCGCCAACTACTATGATCCTATAAGACAACCAAAATCACCACATCCTAGTCATTCACCATAATAAAATCCGCATAGAAAATATATAACAGCAGGAATTACTCTGTAGCACAAAACAATAAACGATTAAAACAATGGCTATTCAGTACAAATAAGTCAAACCCACCCTTATCCTAAACAAGGCCTAATAACTGCGAGATAACGGCGGCTAGGACGATATTATAATAATATAGTTTTACCAGAAACAATTATCGGAGCCCGGTAGATAGCAGGGTTAGTGGTTAAGGGTGTTTCTAGATGGGTTTATCAGTTGAGGAGAAGGATAGGATACTGAAGGCACTGGAAGAAGACCGAGAGTTTAGATACGCATTAATGGGTTTGCTGGGCTTTAAGGAGATACTTGAAAGGATTACAAGGATCGAGGAGATAATTGCTAGGATCGAGGAAAGACAGCAAAAACTAGAAGAAAGACAACAGAAACTCGAAGAGAGACAGCAAAAACTAGAGGAAAGGTTTGCGAAGCTGGAAGAACGGTTTGCAGAGATTGAAAAGAGGCAGTTAATG
>WAON01000185.1 GCA_015521265.1 Desulfurococcales archaeon | reverse complement strand
GAATTAACCTGGAAGTATACCGTGGAGAGTACCTTTCAATACTTGGCCCTAGTGGTAGCGGTAAAACAACACTATTCAACATGATCGGAGGACTAGACAAGCCGACTAAGGGCACGGTATACATTGAGGGAGTAGACATCTTCAAACTACCGGGTAAGAGGCTGGCATATTTTAGGAATAAAAAACTCGGCTACGTGTTTCAAACCTATAATCTAATACCTTATCTAAACGCCCTCGACAATGTAGCGCTACCAATGATCTTTGCCGGCGTGCCTAGGAAGAAGAGGATTGAGAAAGCAAAGAAGCTACTGGAGGAGGTTGGGCTTGGTAAGAGGCTCTACCACCGCCCCTTCGAGCTCAGCGGTGGACAACAGCAGAGGGTTGCTATCGCCCGGGCTTTAGCGAATGATCCCTCAATAATACTAGCAGATGAACCAACGGCTAACTTAGACCTAGTAACCGGTAAGCAGGTTATTAACATGTTGAAGGAGATAAGCCTTAAGCGGGGAGTAACGGTTATTACGAATACTCATGACTTGAAAATGATCGATGTCAGTGATAGAATAGTATATATTAGGGATGGAAGGATCGAGAGGGTTGAGGAGAGGCAGGTAGTAGAGCTTAGAGATCTAATTATTGATATACCTGGTTGAGTATTTCTGTAAAAATCTTTTTACCAGATAAGTATAGTTTGCCTACGAATCTTCCCGGTCTAAACGAGTAGAAGATCGATGATCTACCTATAAGGACAATGCTCTTATCACCAGTTTCCAGGAATGGTGTTTTAAAACCCAGTCTCACGATTATAGTCTCGTATCCTGAGCCATATAGGGTGTCTAGTAGTCCTTCATCCTTAAGTTTTAAAACTATATCCCTGATCTTCCCTGATCCATCCACCGTGATCCTCTTCCCTATCCCCATAAAACCCCTCCTTACACTTATAACAGCCCTACCATCCAATTCCAAGTCTTTTCCCGGCTCGTGCACGTAGATCGTGATTAGGTAGAATTCACCAGTAGTTCTAGTAGTTGCTTTCCCAATGAAGAAATAGTTTATTCTTGGAGCCGGGTTTTCAACGACAACGGCTCCGCCTGCCGCATACGTTATCTTAGCATTGCTTTCAAGGTATTTCTCGATGTGCTTAGCTAATCCCTGTGTTAAAATATCTCTGCTCAATACTCTACATCACTTCTTTTTACCGTAGAAGAGTAACGCGTATATTAGTATTATTGCTGAGGCAATGATTAATGTTACACCGATTATTACGTCCCATCCTATACCGCTGGTTCCACCACCGCCTCCCTGCTGTGGTGGTGAGGCTATTGCTTTTATCGTTCCCGTCGCTACATTGTTGCTTGTATCCGGGTCGCCTGGGTATTCTACGAGTACCTTATACGTGTATGTCCCCTGGTCTAGGTTGAACTCCTTTGTTAACACTATCTGAGACTGTCCTTTAGGAAATGTTACATCTTCCTCTAATGCTTTCTTACCATTAATATATATGATCAGCTTTACCGGTGTATCTTCGGGGACTGGCTTACCATTTACTGTTGAAATAGCTATTGTAAAGGTGTGTATTCCCGGTACGGTTTCGCTTATGTCTGCATAGTTCCCATAGCTGTCCGTTACCGATACTGTAACCATGAAGTCTATTGATGCAGCTACACCGCCTCCTTGTCCCTGGCTTGTTAGTTTTATCGTGTATGTTTCGTCGTGGAAGTAGTATGTTTGTTTACCGATGAATATACTATTTACGATTGTTCCCGGATTACGCATTTTAACTCTAACATTTATCGGGTTCTTATTCTTCGGTACTACTACTAGGCTAGCCGTATAGGATGATCCTGCTTTGATATTTGCCGTTATCGTAGTAGTGTTAAGTCCTGCCGCAGCGATCTCGATCGTCGTATCCCTGTAGTCGTAGTCATTATTGTTCTTAATCGTTACGAGGATACGGTCTTTACCACCGATTATTACTGGTTTAGGCTGTATATCTACTTTAACAGTGTAGTTTAGGAGTGGTTTAGAGTCTTTATCGAATGCTGATAGCCATGAATCGATGAAGTATGCTGAGAAATAGTCCCACCACCAGTAGTCGCTGTCTATAGCTATCATTAAGTCGTATACGGATCTATTGAAGGCTGGATTAGTCTCTACGAGGTTTTTGAACATGCTGTAGCTATCTATTCCCTTCCAATACTTGTATGCGAGGTATTTAGCCATGTGCTGGTCCAGCTTAGCCCATTCCTCCCTCTGAGTCTTACCGCCCTCAGTTGTCCACTTACCCCATCCGCCGAGCCAGCTTGTCCAAGGAATAGTGTCTAGCTTCCTAGTCGGCGGGTGATACTGTACTGCGTCTTTAAATGTTCCACTCATCATTATTCCTTCAACGGTTAATTTATCAATATACTGGTAGATCCTGTCTAGGAATAATGCACCATTAGCGGATGAAGGCGCTAGAAGGATCCAGTTTTCACCATCTGCCGCTATCGTCACTATCGGTTTAGGATAGTTTTTGAAGGCAAGATCATCATAGATCTTATAGTATAGTGCACGGGCATCTCTATCAGCCTGCCTAGGATCGCCCCAGTCATTGTTTGTAAAAGCTATGTATCCATCGCTTACCGGCTGATCTCTGAAGAATACTATCAGCTCATTACCATGGCTGTCATAGATCCTGTATGGCTCATAGATCGTCCCCTTATCTCCCCTAGACCCCGGGAAGTGGTAGGTTCCATCTAGAACCGTGTACTTGATCCCGTTAGCCGTGTAGATGTCTCGGAGTAGATCGCTCCAAGCCATCTCAGGAGTCCACATTGCATCAGTGCTCGTTACCAGGCGGCTTGTCCAATACTTTCCAAGCTCTAGATCATAGCGTAGCATATTGCTTACCTTGTACTTCTCAATAATGTATCCCTGAATAGTGTGTGCAAAGACGCTAGTCATCAAGTAGATCCTGTCTTCCTGCATCAGCTGCTTTAACCCTTTAAAGAAATCCCTGATCGCTTGGGCTAGTGCCGAGTCGGGGCCGAAGTACTTTGTAGTACCAGTGTTGGGATCATATAGCCGGAAGCCCTTCTCCTGAGCAATATATAACTGGTAGAGGAGGCTTGGACTATAGTGTAG
>WAON01000184.1 GCA_015521265.1 Desulfurococcales archaeon | reverse complement strand
CTATTATGGAAGAAGAAGGCCGCCCACCCTTTATAACAGTCTATAATCCCGGTAGGAGGAGGGCTATTATCGCGGATGGAATCGCTTTTAGCCATGTAGCTGAAGCAGTTGAAATGATGGGTAAGAGGGAAGAGTTCACACTTGTAAAAGTAAACCTACCAGTACCCCTCCCATACAAGCCCATAGTTGAAGCATTGAAGGATGCTAAAGAAGCCTTGATAGTTGAGGAACTCGACCCAGTCCTCGAGCTACAGGTTAAGAAGATCCTATACGATAACGGTTTATCTATCGATCTCCACGGGAAAGACATAGTACCAGAGAATGGTGAACTAGACCTCGACACAGTCTATAAATCATTAAAGGAGTTTATGGGTGAACCAGTAACCACACCATGGGAGCCTATGAAGCCCCTAGAGCTGACACCCCAAATACCGCCAAGACCCCCAGTAATGTGTCCCGGCTGCCCCCATAGAAACACTTTCTTCATCGTAAAAGTTGCAGCTAACAAGGCTAGGCTGAAAAACCCAGTATTCACCGGAGACATTGGATGCTACACTCTAGGCTACCAAGCACCCTTCTACACACAGATGACCAGCCTAGAAATGGGGGGTAGTATAGGCGTAGCACACGGTTTAAGCAAGGTTACAGATGAACCAGTAATCGCAGTTATAGGTGATTCAACCTTCTATCACGCTGGAATACCCGGCTCAATAAATATAATATACAATAAGGGACACGCAGTAGTCCTGATCCTAGACAACTACTACACAGCAATGACAGGACACCAACCACACCCGGGGACTGGGAAGACCGCTATGGGTGAGGAAACCTACCGAGTACCGATAGAAAAGATCATGGAAGCCCTAGGCTATAAGACATACGTGATAAACCCAATGAATGTTAAGGAATCAATTAACAAGGTTGCAGAAGCATTCGAAGAATACAAGAAGGGATCGCCGGTAGCAATCGTGTCAAGGATGAAGTGTGCATTAGAAGCACTGAGAGACGCCCGCAAGCTAGGGATAAAACTACCAGTATACACGATCCTCGAGGACAAGTGTACTGGATGCATGGCCTGCGTAAACCCAATAGCTTGTCCGGCAATAATGGTTCCAAAGGGTTCTAATAAACCAGTAATAATAGCTGAGCTATGTGCTGGATGCGGTTTATGCGCTCAAGTCTGTCCATTCAATGCAATAGTACTAAAAGAACCTGGATCACCCGACTGGATTAAAGCATGGTACTAGGGGGTGGTAGGTGTGAAGGAGAGGTATAATATAATCCTAGCAGGCGTAGGAGGACAAGGACTATTAACACTCGGTCGCATACTCGGAAACGCCGCGATAATTGCAGGCGAGGAAATAACCATTGCTGAAACACATGGGTTATCGCAGAGGGGTGGAAGCCTCATAGTACAGATAAGGATCGGTCCCGGAGAATCCCCAATGATACCTAGAGGAGCAGCGCACCTCATAATCGGGCTTGAGGCACTTGAAACGGGGAGGCAGATAGTATATGCTAATAGGAATACAAAAATCGTTATGAACGAGTTCCTATGGCCCCCGCCCCTAGCATTATACCCAGACATCAACCAGATCATAGAGAAGATAAGGGAGAGGGGGCTGAAGCTATACGTGTTCAACGCTAACAAGCTGAGCGAGGAATTAACGGGTTCAATAATATCCGCAAACGTTGCATTATTGGGATACACTATCGCTATAGACGAGGAATTATCAAAGCGTATAAGCATTGAGCAAGTAGATAAAGCCTTGGAAAGAGTTTTCCGCGGTAAAGTATTAGAAATGAATCGAAAAGTTCTATGGAGGGCTTATGAAGTAGGCGGGAAAAACAAGTAGTTTTTATTAAAATCACCCCCTTGGATAGCCTATGGGCATAACGTATAAAACCATGTTATTACTAGGTAGCCCGATCAAATCCCTAATCATATCATCATAGAAAGCACCAACAGTTACAGTACCAAGCCCCAACAGGGTTGCTACGAGATAAATATTCTGCCCACTATGCCCAGCCTCCATGTAAATATACCTGATCCCCCTCTCACCATACCAGGAAGTAGTACGCTCGGGAACAACGGTTATTACAATATTAACCCTAGAATCCCTAACCCAGGACTGATCCAGGCAAGCCCTATACATTTCCCTCCTAAAATCACCCATCCTCACAAGCCATAATCCATTCTTATACCCATCATAACGATAAATACCAGGAGACAAACCAGTAACACCGCCAGGATAAGCGACAAGGTATAAGTCTAGAGGGTAAGTTGCACCAGCAGAAGGAACAGTCCTCCTCTCACAAAACTCGTCAACACACCCATAACCACTCCACAACAATAATGAAACCTCCATTAACGATAAAGGCTTACGAGTAAAACGCCTAATACTCCGACGCCTAGCAATAACCCTTAACAACTCAGAACTAGATAAGTCAATCCTAGGCAAACCCACAAATCCATTACTACCCATAATTAATCAACCATCACAAACAAAACATATCGCTCGTAAAAAACTCCAAAGAACAAACAATATCAATACAATAAATACTAATAATCCCTATCTAAATAAGCTCTTTCGGAATACAGGTATTGCTGTAGCAGATCTACAAATACCTACATTGAGAAAAACAAATGTTCTGTAACTATCCTAGGGCTGAACTATGGCTTACTCAACAGAGTTCATACGTAAATAAAT
>WAON01000183.1 GCA_015521265.1 Desulfurococcales archaeon | reverse complement strand
TGGGCTCGGAGGATGTGTATAAGAGACAGCGCTTATATTACGAGCAACGTCTACGAACTAGCTAGTACCGCGCCGATAAACTCTATGGAACTATCCCTCTCAACCCTTAAGAGAAAAGGGGAAGCGGGGGCTGGGGAGAAGTGATTGGGCTCGGGGAAGTACAGTTATTCATACTATACATACTCCCAGTATACATTACAGCCTTCATATTATACACGATAAGAGCCCTAAGAGGTCCTTCGATTAGTGATATAGTTTTAGCAGTAGACTCTATGAGCTACGACCTAGCAGCTTTCCTAGTAATATTAGCAATATTCTTCCGGGAGCCGATACTGATCGGTACGGCGATAGTATTAGCCCTATGGACTTATAGCCTCGACATCTACGTCTCCAAGTACCTCGAGAAAAGGGAGATGGGTGAGTAAGAGTGATTATTGAGGAGGTACTCGTCTGGATCGGTATGATCGTGGTTGGAGTAGGTGCTTTCGCAGACCTCGTAGCAGCAATTGGGTTCAACAGGTTCCGAAACTTCTACCTAAGACTACATGCTGCAACGATCGGTGCTATATGGGGCGCTTTCCTACCATTAATAGGTGCAAGCCTACTAGCAACGGGGTGCTACTGCCTAGGTGAATACAGGTGGTTTATGGCTGGGGGGAGCCTCGTAACAGCATTACTCATACTCATACTAGCACCAGCCGGTAGCCATGCATTAGCAAGAGCGACTCATCGGGCAGGAATAGTCCCAGTGGAGCCGTGTATTGTTGATCACCTTGATGAGAAGCAGTGTGTTCCGGGAGGTGGTAGTGGTTGATCGGGCCCATGGAGATAATGATCGGTATAACTGCATTAGCCGCACTATTCAGCACTGCAGCCACATATCTAGCTGTTACAGAGAAAGACCTCGTTAAAGCAGTTATTTACAGCGCGATCCAGAGCACTATCTACGCCTTCATCTACTACATGCTAATGGCCCCCGACATAGTCCTCGTATACATACCTGTAGCAGTAGGCCTCTACCCGGCTGTGATACTAGTATTGATCAGGAAGACTGAGAGGTGGGAGAAGGATTGAAGCGCCTAGTAGGACTAGTAGTCATTATATTATTCATACTAGCCTTCAGCCTACTACTAGTAGTAGCCGGTGGATCAATAGTACCCGGTAGAGAAGTGAGGGGGCTTGCAAGAGTATACTTGAATACATCCTATAATCCATGGAGCCCATACTTTACAGTAAACAGCCCTGAGTCAGTTACAAGCGTTGTATGGGATTACCGTGGACTAGACACGGTCTTCGAGACGATGGTCTTCTACTTAGCAATAATAGGGAGTATAGCGCTGGCTAGGGGTTATAGAAAGTATATTCCGGCTAAGCTTGATTATTCAAAGCTTGGATTATCCGTAATAGTAAAAACAGTAACAAGGATCACGGCGCCGCTAATAATCATCGTAGCCGCGAGCATAGCACTACACGGACACTTAACACCTGGAGGCGGGTTCCAGGGAGGAGCTACTGGCGCGGTTGCTCCATTATTAATACTCATAATCTTCAGCCAATACTACCTAATCCGTAGAGGCGTGCGTAAGGAATCAATGCTTATCGTACGCAGCCTAGGGTTGACGGGTATCGGTATAACGGCTATAGCAGTATTCCTAGCAGGCTTAGTAGCTGGGGTACATGCTTACGTACTGCAGAATCAGGCTAAGGCTACTGCTCCAGTATCGGCACCAGCATATATTGATAATCAGTTGATCAGTGGGACTCTCTGGTTCTTCAACATATTCGAATTCTTCGCAGTACTTGCAGGATTCACAATAGTACTCCTGCTCTTAACGATCCCGGAGAGAGCCTATCAGGGTGGGGGCGGGGAGTAATGGATACTGCTACCTATTTCCTATACATACTCGTATCCTCAATGGTTATGAACCTAGCCCTAGCACTATACGGTATATTCTACAAGCCCCACCTCACAAAGAAGATAATATCATTAACAATACTCGGAGACACCGCTAACGCTTTCGCATTAATAATAGGTTATAGGCTATGGCCAGGCGAGATAACACCTAGTAGGCCCCCAATACTAGTTGGATGGACTCACCTGAATAAGACTATGCTTCAACAATATGTTTCAACAGCAGTCGATCCACTCCCCCAAGCACTAGTATTAACAGCTGTAGTTATCGGGCTAGCTGTAACATTATTCCTAGTATTCCTAGCACTACAGATCTATAGGCATTACGGCACGCTGGATGTGAGGGAGATTAGGAGGCTTAGGGGGTGAAGACGGGGATGAGGCTTCTCGGAGTACTCGTATTGTCGATAATGGGCTTCATAGTATACATAGTATATACTGGGAGTATTTCAGCCTACGATATAGTTTCGGGAATAATTGTTAGCCTAGTAGTAGCTGGTTTCCTATCAACCTTTACTATTAATAACCCATTGAAAACAATCGATCCGAGGAGGTGGGGCTGGTTAATACTCTACAGCCTCTACTACTTCTTCATAGCCGAGGTTAAAGCACACCTAGACGTAATGTACCGTATACTACACCCTAGAATGCCCGTCAAGCCGGGGTTAGTAATGGTTCCCTATAGTGTTATGACAGACTACGCTGTTACAGCAGTAGCTAACTCGATCACTAATACTCCTGGAACAGTAGTGGTAGACATAGACCCTGAGAATAAGAAGTACTATGTTCACTGGATAAACGTTAAGACGACTGATCCCGAGAAGGCTAGGAAGGAGATAAGCATTATGTTCGAATATTTCGCGAAAAGAGTCTTCGACTAGGATCGGGATGGGTGATCTGGTATGGATTGGCTGGTAAGGCTTGCAACTGATATGCTTGGATTAACGGTTCCAGTACTAGCATTATTCGCTTTCACACTACCCTTATTCACAAAGGTTTTCGGGGAGAAGAAGTATCCGGGAATACATGCATTGATCGCGTTGATCTACGCGGCAGCATCGTCAACGATAATAGCGGCTGGATACTACTATGCCGGTAAGCCTTTACTATACGCTTTTGGGGGCTGGCCGCCGCCGATAGGTATAAGCTATGAGGTTGACGGGTTGAACGCTGTAATAGGATTATTCACTGCTTGGACCCTGTTATTCATCGGGATATATAGTCTCTGGTACAACCACCACTTCGACGAGCCTGAATGGTACTATATATTATTGATCGGCCTGGGCATAGGGATGCTTGGATCACTCTATACCGGTGATATATTCAACCTGTTCGTAATGATCGAGGTGCTCAGCATATCCGCCTACGCCCTAGTAGCTTATCATAAAAGGAGGCCGGAGGCGGTTGAGGCTGCTATGAAGTATGCTATAATTGGTGCAACGGCTACAACGATCTACTTTATCGGTTTAGCGGTTTTCTACGGAGTCTATGGATCGTTGAATATGGCTGATATATCCTATAGGAACTACCAGTTATTCACCCTGCTAATATCCTCCCCTACTATTAGTATCGGTAGCCTTGTAGCGGTATCGCTGAGCCTATGGGCCTTCACATATAAATCAGCACTATTCCCCAACCATTTCTGGCTACCCGATGCACACCCAGAGGCTCCTACTCCCGTTTCAGCGGCTTTATCAGGCTTGGTGGTGAATATTGGAGTCTATGCTTCGATCAGGTTCCTCTACACCCTATACTTCCCCGGCTCACCGTTGGGGGTTTATAGGGATATTATACTCCTAGTATTATTCCTACTAGGCTTTACCGGTGCATTCATTGGGGCTCTGCTTATGATGGTTCAGGAGGATGTTAAGCGATTATTAGCCTATAGTACTGTTAGCCATATAGGCTTAATCTATATGGCTGCCTCCCTGGGATTCACTGGTTTACCGGTATGTATTGTAGCCTTGGCGTTGACGGCTGCAGTATATCATGTTTTAACGCATGGTACTGCTAAAGCATTATTATTCATGGCTAGCGGGGTATTCATTGATACCGGTAAAACGCGTAGTTTATCTGGGCTCCGAGGGATTGGTAGGCTCTATCCATGGGTTTCAACAGCTTTCATCATGGGCTTCCTAAGCCTTATGGGCTTAATACCCTTCGGAGGCTTCTTCTCCAAGCTGTTAATGTATAAGGCCTATATGGAGGCTGGCCAGGTTATCCCAGCGCTACTAGTAATAATCGTGTCGGCGCTTAGCGTGCCGGGCTATGCAAAGGCTATTTACAGCATAGTATTCGCTTCGCCTAGTAGAAATGCTGGGTATGAAAAGATTAAACTCCATGGTGTTAATACATTACTCTTCCTAATGGCTATCATCGTTCTACTGCTAGGATTACTGTACCCGGTAATATACAGTGTTCTCTACAAATATGTTGGCTTAGGACTTGTCAGCCCGGAAAAGGCTGATCTTTACCGGCGTGTTTTCCTAGAAGCATATAATAAGTTGATGCCCTAGCCTTTAGAGGGGGTGGTCGTGTAGTGTATGTGGTTGAACTCGAGTATGGTGATCCGGGGCTTGTAGCGTTAGCTGCATCCCTATTCATGTTTACAGTCTTCATAATCGTATTGTTGATCTATGAGGGTTTGAGGAATAAGAAGACCCGGTTCACGGAGACTTATCTAGGAGGTGAGCCGGAGGATATTGTTTCCAACCCAACACCATCCCCCGCTAATCTTTACTGGGGTTTTATTAAGAGGTTCGCCCGGGGCTTGTATCGTATGGTTAGGGATAGGATGCATACTGGTAACCTGCAGGACTGGCTGTTATTTATGACTTCATGGTATGGCTTACTCCTACTATTATCGATCATACTTGGAGCAATCTATATAGTTAGGGGTGTTTATCCATGATCGACGCTGGACTAGTTATTTACTGGCTACTGGCCGCACTGGTTTATCCGGGATTCTTATTCCTAACAAGCCTAGCACTATTCACACAGTACTATACTCGTAAATTGAGCGCTAGGTTCCAGAACCGTATGGGGCCTAGCTATGTTGGACCTGCCGGTATACTTCAGCCTCTCTACGACTTGTTAAAGCTGATCAGGGTTAAGGAGGAGGTTTTACCTAGGAATTCCCTACCATGGATAGGCCGTGTAGCCGGTTTACTGGGGCTTGGAGCAGCGTATACTATACCGTTACTACTACCACTAAGCATACTGAGGATCCATGGCCCCTACGACTTCCTAGTATACATGTACCTATGCTGTCTATGGATACCCTTCATGCTCATAGTTATGAGCCTATCCTTCCCAGGCCCCTATACCAGCGTGGGAGTATCCAGGATACTGACACTAGTTACTATCTGTGAACCAGCATATTTTGCGTCTATGCTCGTACCAGTAGCTTTAACCAGTAGCATGGGAGACCCATACAGCGTCTATACTGCTAGCCTCAACGCCTGGAAGCTCTGGCTAAACCCCTACACTCTACCATTAATGATCCTATCCCTACTGGCGGCGCTGGTATCACTGCAGGCTAAAGCAATGTATCAACCATTCAATATACCGGAGGCTGAGCAAGAGATTATTGCTGGGTTCGAAACAGAGTTCTCCGGGCCGATACTTGGGCTTGGATCACTACTCCACGATGTTGATGTAGCAATAACAGCATTATCAATAACATATATAATACTAGGAGGACCCTACCCATACCCCCACCTCTCAATACCGGGAATAATAGTATTGATCGCTAAGTACCTAGTAGTAATGTTCCTAGCAGTACTAGTCAAAAACCTATACGGGAGATATAGGATCGAACAAGCACTATACACATTATTCAAGTACTCCTTCATACCAGCAATAATAGCTTTAACACTCGCATACATCTACATAAACACGTAGTATCCAAAACTTATCAACAATGCTTCCCACAAGTGAACATCAATATAGATATCGGTGAAGATGATCCGAAAACACTTAGACTAATAAAAATATATTGGGTCGAGCCCTGATAGAACAATAGTGAGGTGCTTAGGTTGTCTAGAATAGTTAAAGCGAGGTACGAGAGAGGGGTGCTAAGACTCCTTGAACCCGTTCAGCTCAGGGAGGGGGAGGAGGTTCTAGTTAGGATAGAGAGACTCGAAGATAGGAGGAAAATCGTTGAAAAATTCTATGGAAGAAGGGGTCTGGTGCCGAAGGAGCTTCTCGACGAATTTATGCTTGAGGCCGAGGCCCAGTGATACTGTTGGATACAAATGCTTTCGTATACTATCTTCACCGGGTCGAGCCTTATGCCTCTAAGACGAAGCAGGTATTGATAGAGAGGAAGGATCTAGTAGTAACTCTTAGGATAGTTGATGAGGTTATCTTCACCCTTATAAGGCTGGATGCACTAAGAAGACTTGGAATTAGGAAGCTGGAGCAACTGCGGGATTATATAAGAAGACATGGGATTGAAGGATTCGCTGACGCAATAAATGATGTTGAAGAACTAATAGAGGAACTAGGAATACTTGTCTTAGATGATAGGGGAAAACTTAGAGAACTCCTAGAAACCATGAGAAGCTACGACCTTCTCCCCGGAGACGCTCTAATAGCAATAACCGCTAAACACTACGGCATAGACACTATCTTCACCTTTGACCAGGACTTTAAGCGAGTACCATGGCTCAAAGTAGTCCCCTAGTTCTCGGAAAGAATTCTCAGCTAAGACTATCAATAATGAAGCGGTTAAATATTCCAAGGATACCACATTAACCGAAAACTACAATATTCTAGGGGGGGTAGCGAAGCTTATGTTAAGACTTATATTTGGTTTGCTTGCCGGGATTTATGGATCCGGGTGAAGGGTGTTGGGGAATAAAATATTCATCGTAATAATTCTTTTATCACTAACAACATCATTAATAGTAATCGCCTACTCTTCCACTACTAGTAGTGGAAACTATGTATTCTACATATACGGTGATCCAAGCTGCCCACACTGCTCGGCTCTGAAACAATTCCTAACCAAAACCTATGGATCAAGCCACGTCTACTTCTGTAATGTAGCCTCTAACACGTCGTGTGCAAACCGCTTCTTAGACTTATCCATAGCCATAGCTTCGAAGGGGTGGATACCAACAACTCTCGTAGTAGTAGACTGCGAGACGACGGGGATCGTTATTGGAGAGGTTGAAGATAAGGGTTTCTGGGATAAACTATTATCGTCGAAACCAAGCAATAATGTAACCGTATACATGGGCGAGGAGCCTTGGGAGGCTATAACGGTTAAGAATAATACATTGTTTACTTCGAAATACGCACCGGCGGTATGCAGGGTTAAAACAACTAGTCAGCCCGGCAGCGTAACGGTTTCGTGGAGGAGGAAGCCGAGCATAATAGATGTCCTCCCAGCCTTGATAATACTATCACTGCTAGACAGCGTTAACCCATGCATGATCACGCTATACACGGTTTTCCTAGCAACCCTACTCCCGAGGAAGAACATAGCGTTGCCGGGCCTAGTATTCATATCTATAATATATATTGGATACTACCTGTTCGGCTTAGGCCTTACATGGCTAGCCTACATTGTTCCCAGATGGGTTTACCTATTGCTAGCCGCGTTATTCGCATTATACAATATCTACGAGGCAAGCCGCACGAAAGGTTTAAAGGAGTGCAGGGAGTGTAAACGAGTACCATTGAAAAAGATTATTAGCCGGCCAATACTGGGGGCAGTTATACTCGGGTTATTCTCGGTCTCAGTCCTACTACCATGCACAAGCGGCCCACTACTATTATTCGCATCAATGATCACTGGTATGGATACTTATAGCCAAGCAATCAGCCTAGCACTATACACGGCACTATTCATAACACCACTAATAATAATCTACGAATCAATGAAGAGCCTAAGGAGGAGTAGGCGGATTATAAACTGGGTAGATAAGCATACACCACTACTAGGTTTTACATCATCAATAATACTCCTACTCATAGTATTCATAATAGCGGTATCCTAGAAACTAGTAGATACCCCCTTATTAATGAATACTTGCAAGATACATTATTAGCCCTATAAATCCCGTTAGACGCTTGTCCATCAATAATTCTTCAACACTAAACCCTAGGCGAGATAAGCCCCTCCTAACCGCTAAATCCATCCTCGGCCCTACGCGGAAATCGCCCAGTGTCATAGCTACTGCTAACTCAGCAGTCCAAGACCCAACGCCATATATCCCGGTTAATTCCTCTACAACCCTCCAAGGATCCCTCTCTACTTCTCTAACACTTGGAAGCCTCCCCTCGTATTCGGCCCTAGCTATCTCCCATACTGCTCTAGCTTTTGCACGGGTTAAACCCTGCTTCCTAAGCCCTAGAATCGTCGAATCCAGTATTCTTTCCGGTAATGGTGTTGAATAGTAGTCTTCACTATTAATAGTAAAGTGTTGACTGTAGTGTTTCACTAGTCTCGAAGTTATACGTAGGGATGCTTTTAAACCGATCCTCTGCTTAATAACAGCATCTATCAATTCTTCGTATAAACTCATCGCTCTACCCGGTCTTAATCCAGGATATTCCTCAATAATATCCTGTAGCTTCGGGTAATCCTTGATCACTTCTAGGAACCTATTATAGTCGAAATCAATCCTTAAATGCTTTTTAATGTATTCTCTTATCCTTGAAATACTGGAAAATCCATCATATACAAGGCATTCTACAACTGGATCATAGGGCTCTCCTTTAAAGATACATTTAACCGGGAATAATTCTTTCCTATCTAGTCTCTTAATTGATCTACATGATTTGCCTGTTTTATCATAAATGTAAGGCGTAGGTTCATTATTCAAACTAAATAATTCTAAGTGCTTAGAGAATAGGTAGGGCGGCTTAGGCCTATAAATAATAATGGTGTGATCCAATGCGTTCTACCCCTAATAATGTCCCGTCAAGGATTATGGACTATACTCCAGGGAGAATACCTTTTTACTCAGTGTATAGTTCCTCAAGTTTTGAAAAATAATATTTTCTCTCGTATTTTAGGACTAGTATCACCGTCTCCCTAGATAGCCCCGTTTTCTTCGAGATATAATCTATTAAGTCTTCGGGGAGGGGCTGAGCCTTTTCATCAGCATTACTCAATATTATCACTCGAAGCATTAGTTTCAACAGTATGGTTTATAATATATGGGTTTGATTAGTGTCATCAATCCTACCAGTTTATATATCATAGAGTATTGTTTCAGCGATAATAATTGATGAACTATGGGTGTTGGAAGGGTTTTTGCAACTGGTATTTATAGGTCTCATTGTGGTTGCTTTAGTAATCCTTTACCCGTTAACAACATGTTTATCGGCTCCATATATTCTTCCCAGTATCCGGGATCGGGCCGTGGCTGGAGACTATATGATCCATTAGGGTAGACTCGATGCTTTAGCAGCATCTATTTTACCACTGGATAGTAGCAAGTAATATATCAGTGTATAAACAATAATATCCTAGACATAGTGGAGCTGTACGTAAAG
>WAON01000182.1 GCA_015521265.1 Desulfurococcales archaeon | reverse complement strand
GGTAATGGGTACGCTAGGTGTAATAGCACTAGCTAAATATGAGGGATTAATCCCCAAGGCAAAACCTATAATAGATAAGCTTGTGGAAAGCGGTTTCTGGATATCCATGAGGTTACTTGAAGAATTCCTTAGAGAACTAAGTGAACTCTAAAAGACGTTGTCAAGCCATCATAAGATTTAACGTAAAGCATTCAATACTTATAGCCATGAGCGAATCACGCGGCCAAGATTTTATAATACGATGTCGAGTAGGATTAGTTGCCGGTTTGAATGCCACAGAGCCGTTAAACGTACTGGTTAAACTCGATAAGCTACTGGATAAGCATCGTATTGGATACATTGTGGTTGATAGTCTAGCAGACTATCTCCTAGGCATATCTGTAATTATGCCCAACGAAATCGACATACTTATAAGTAAGGAAAACGTTGGGAAGCCAAATACTGTGATCCAACTAGAATATGGTATTGACATGCTTAAGCCGGTGAGGTGGCGGGAGGAAGGTATGATTAGAGGATTGTATGGGAGGTCCTTACTGGATGGTGTGCCGGGAGACATTATGGCTGACGTACAGTTCAAATACCCTGGTAAATGGGGGCTCTTCATATATGAAAAGCTCCTCCCATGCACGATGGAGACAAAAATAAATGACGTAGCAATTGTGAGAATCCCATGCTCAGAGATTCAAGTTATAGCTGATAAGGCGCTAGGCAGACTGGAAAGGGTTAAAGCTATCGAGGACGTTATAGATAACAAGGAATGCAGTTTGAGAATTAACTACTGTCTCTTAACGATATGATCAATCACTGATTAGACAGTAGCGGCCCGCCGGGATTTTAAACCCGGGGATCTCTAGCTCCGGAGGCTGGAGATATATAAATGGTGTTTCCAATGAAAGCGATTAATTGAAACAATTTGCAAAGATTATTATCAGCTAGGCGTTCATTATGATAATCTGGAAACTTCTAGTGGAGAACGGTAAAAGCATATTGGGTTGAAGTATAATAGTAGTTCTTGGGTGTCTAGGGAATTGTCTAAGGTGGTTAGGGCGATATACAAGAATGGCGTGTTGAAGCTCTTAGAGCCTGTAGACCTTAGGGAAGGCGAGGAGGTATTTGTTTGGTTGGAGAGGTACGAGGATAGGGTCAAGAGGCTCCGGAAGTTTAGGGGCATACTAGGTAGGGCAAGCAAAGAGGAAATTGAGGAACTCCTACTTGAAGCGGAGTTCGAGCACCTCTAGAGGAGATTATCGAGTTGAAAGTAGTAGACACTAATATCTTCATACAGTATCTCTTTAATGGAGAGCGTGCAGATGAAGCTGAGAGACTCCTAGCCTCGCATCCTGACCTAGCGGTTACTGTTGGGATAATTGATGAGGTAGAGTTTGTGATAATAAGACGTTTAGCAAAGGAGAGACTCGGCATTAGGAAACTCAGTAGACTGAAGGAACACATAAGGACAAAAGGACTGGACTTTGCTTCTGATATACTAGGAAAATATACTGAGATGCTCCTAGAATTCGACATAGCGGTCTTAAGAGACTATGCTGAGCCCAGGGAGCTACTAGAGACTATGAGAAAATATCAGCTGACTCCAAGCGATGCAATTATAGCGTTAACTTGTAAGCACTATGGTATAGATGCTATTATAACGTTTGACGAGGACTTCAAAAGGATACCCTGGCTCAAGGTTATCCCATAGATAGTTTCCACTTCATGACTATTATTCTACATTATCTAGTGTGAGAGGTGCTCGGCTTCCATTTATAGTCTCGACTTTCGTTGCCCATTCTCAATACTGTTAGTTATAGTTTTGTGGTGCCTAGCGGCGGGCCTTCCGTGATTTGAACCCGGGGATCTCAGGCTCCGGAGGCCGTTCCATATAAGGTAATATCCCGAAGATTAATAATGTTCTGGGACAGATCCGATGAGAATCCACACCTATTACCTAGTATATGGGGCAATGCCCTGTAATAAGATCCTTACCTATAGATTAATCATAGGATTATGCTTAGACGGCAATAACGGTAATTTGGTATTTGAATAACTGTAAGCTATGCGGCTAAGAGTTATAGGAAGTTAAGATTAGAATCACTATACGTATTATTGAGAATTACGCATAGACTTATTTTGAGAAACTAGGCTTTCCATTAACTAATGATGCATTACATACTTTTCTTTCATTGTTTGTAGTACCTTAGCTAGCCCTTTGCCTTTTAATAATTCTTCTAGCGCTGGTGTATCTACGGCTAGATACTCGTTACTCGTTAGGGCGTATTTTACAAGCTCTTTATCATTGGTCCATATGATCGCATTGTATTCTATCGCTACGGCTATAAATGGATAGTCATCAATATCGAAATTTCCTGCCACTCTACGGGCTTTATGTAAGGTCTCCCTGCCTAACTCACTGGCCCCTATTATTTTAACCTTCTTCGAGATCTTTGAAAGAATAAAATCTATCGCTTTCGGAGAAACTTTCTTCTCCAGGTACTTCCTATGCTCATTTATCTCTTCCAAGACATATTTCGGCAACAGTACTTCTAGGCCTGGATGGAAAAGAAGCCTTCTCACCTTACCATCACGCAGCAAGGAAGCTATTACCTTATTCATATCAACCACCACTCTCAGCATCCCACTTCTCCCGTACAACTCTCTTAACAAGCCTGCCTATCTCTAACACATCCTCCTCGCTAAGTCTAGAATCTTCTGTTAGCTTATCCAAGGCCATAACTGTGAGCAAGTACTCCGTGACCTCTCTTTTCACAACTTCAGTCACAGCAAACCTTAGCAAAGGCTCCTTCTCCAGTAATGCAGCTACTTCTTCCGGCACCTCAACAACTACACGAGCCATACTTACACCTCCTACCAAGTTAGATACACTCCTCATAGCTTATAATTTCTCTCTATCGCTGTCCAGGATTAAAAGAACAAGCAAGAAACAACTATATTTTAAGTTAATTGGATTATTTGAGGCGGGCCTTCCGTGATTTGAACTCGGGGATCTCAGGCTCCTGAGGCTGGCACTTATATACCCTTGTCCCAAGGATTAATGATGATTTGGGACAGATCCGATGAGAATTTATATTCATTATCTAGTGTATGGGAGAATAAATATGGAATATTGATGTATTAATGATGCCTTTTGCTGCGTCATTACTGTATCTATTCATAGAAAGTCTAGTTATCTTAGATGATGGAAAAGGATTGGCTGTATGTAGACTTCTTGACTTCTCTTTCAGCAATTCTTAGTAGATCCTCTATCTTATAAGCTTCTTCCTCTATTTCCTCTACTGTTAGTTGTTCTTCGTGGAATCCTTTTTGGTGAAACTTATACGCTGTAGTCCATGCATCTAATAGTTCTTCCCCATAGATATCTCTAAGCCTCTTAGCAGCTTTATCCAGTAACTTGGTCCACCAGGTACCCTCCTGCTTAGCTTTTTCATATTCTGGTATTTTATTAATCTCAGATAGGATCTTTATAGCATTCTCGGCAACCTTATACAGCTTCTCAGCAGCCTGTACAGAGTCTCCCTTCTTGAGATACTCTATTGCTTCTCTAAACTTCTTCCTCAACTCCTCTACCCTAGCATCTAAGTTCACTGCCTACCACCCTTAACAAGCCTAGATAGTGCGTAAGCGAATAACCCTGCTACAACTATTCCTAGAACAATAGGTTTCCAGGGAGTTAGTGTATCTGGATCACGTAACTTAATATTGAGGTGATCAATAATCTTGATAACCCATTTACCTGCCGGGGCATACCACAAGTGGAGTTTATCATAGACGCCTCTATAGTATTCAAAAGCCTCGTAGACAACATTAAGCCTCCTCGGAGTAAGGTGCTCCAAGTACTCCCTTCTAACCTCGACCTCAGCATCAATAAACCCGTCACTATAGAGACGTAAGTGGAGCTCCCAAACATCGGTTAAAATCTTTCTTAAGCTATACTTCTCGCCCTTATAGATAGAGGGAGCAGCAGTCTCGAAGCCCTGTACATTAATAAGATAACTATATACGGCCTCTATGTCTGGAACCCATAGTCTGAACACAGTATTCTTCACAAGCTTTTCCTCAACATCACGAGCCGTAAGCACAACAACGTCTCCAGACTCAAGAATAAACCTTCTTGGAATCACAGTTATATAACTGCCCATAGTTGGGCCCTCGAGAAGCTTTATACCCTAGACAACGTAATATATTATACCCTTATTGCAGATTGTAATGCCGACCTTTATCACAGACAAGGTTATAGGCACATTGGTACAATAAGGTATGCCTGAATACCTTTAGAGAGCTAAGTATAATTAGTAAACCTTAACTAATTAGTCATCATTAAGAATGTATAATGCTGAAGGTTGCTAACACCTTACAAGGACATATCTGGTCTCATATCGTTGAGGCTTATGACGTGGAAGGTAAAGAAGTTAAAAGTGGAAAGCAAGCAATAATAAATTACACTATGATTATTAACCGCGATATGTTTCCTAAAAACTCTTATTCTTTAACATCTCAACATAAATAATCAATAAAGATAGCCCTCACAGAAATAACTTTAATAAATACATTAGATTTGCTGGAATAGATGCTAGGGGAAGACCTATATAGGGAGTTTATATGTGGCGGGCCCGCCGGGATTTGAACCCGGGATCTCCGGCTCCGGAGGCCGGCGCCCTATCCTGGCTAGGCTACGGGCCCGTTTCCCAGTATCTTTCTTGAATTGTTTATTGGTTGTTTTTATGTTTTCTCTGTGTAGGTGTTTAGTAGTGTTGGCTTGTTTTTGCATTTATCGTAGTTTTTGAGTATTACACCCCATCTTTCCTGTAGTGTGCAGAGGTAGTCGTCTGGTACTAGTGCTACTGCTCCCCGGTTTGTTACTAGTTTATGTGCTTTAGGAAGGATCTTTTTAAGCACTGCTTCTTCAACGATCCAGTCAGTATATACTGGTATCCTCGTAGTTATTATGTATCCACGCTGCCGTTTAAACCCGTACTTGTCAACATAGATATCTCCAATCCTCAAACCATCACTACACTCCCCGTTCTCATTGCATTTAACATCCATTGTTCCAAGACCCTTCTCGAGTAATTCATCAAGTATCCTGCCGGTCGGTATTATCGATGAATCAATGTTAATAATGGGTTCCTGCTCGGCGTGTTCAACCTCTAAACCCGTTACACTTGATCCCCCTGCCTCAACACTAACCTGCCCACCCAGGCTAGAATCCTCTGCATTAAACTTTTCAGCCCTGCTCCTACCAGTGCTAAGCCCTTCCTCGATCAATGATAATATATCGCTTAAACCCCCGGCTAAATCCACTCCTCCCCCATGGGTTTCTACAGCTTCACTTGGCCCAGTCCCTGCCTCATCTTTTAATAGGGGTTTATTGGTTCCGGAGTCATGCTTGGAAACTACCTGTTCTTTAGATGAACCAGTATTCCCACGCTGAGCCGGTGCATGGCTACCAGTATTTAATCCAAAGAATTTATCAAGAGTTAAATTCCTACCTCTCCTCTTCCTACCCCTAGCCAAAACAATACACCATCAAATAATAGATTAAGTCTCAACCGTAAAACACCAGCATCTAATACTACCATATACTAGTGCGCAGTTATAAAACGGGCTACTCGATTGACAAGCAAGTATTCATCTTATAGGATTGGCCCGCCTACGCGGCCCGGGCTCCAGATTCGGCCCGCCCAGGCCAGCACCCCCTACTCGAGGGGGTTCTCCCCGGGATGGGCCTCCCCGGGCTCTCGGCATGGTTATCGCTAACCATGATTCATCTCATGCCCGGGGATCTGGGTCCCGGGGAGAGTAGGCGGTTGGCCCATCATATTGTTAATGTACTGTCTCTTATACACATCTCCGAGCC
>WAON01000181.1 GCA_015521265.1 Desulfurococcales archaeon | reverse complement strand
GGGTTATCGTCTATATTATGGGGTATTGTTTTTAAAGTCCTTGGATTTCTTAAGACAAAGATTGATTTTCCCGGAGAAAAAGCCCTGATAAAAACAATAAATGGAAACATAATAATGCTATACAAATCCACGTCCATATGGATAACAATAGCAATGATCCTAACCCTTATTACTTCACTAGCATTAATAATCATAGGAGTAGGGTTGATATTAGGCATAATAGCTCCGACGATAACTCCCATGTTCCAAAACCACTATGCATCCCCACAGCAGTATACATTGATTATCGGTTTAATACTCCTAGGAATAGGCTTACTAGAATTAATCATAGTCGCAATACTAAATTTCCTCAGAACACGCGGACGTGTGGAAACAGTTACGGCAATCCCTGAAACACACTCAATACATGAAACCATTGTAAAGGAGAGCGAAATACTTTAAACATCTAAATTAATTTGAAATGGAAATCTCCCTATTCGCGGCCTCTTAGCTTAAATTTGGAGTATTAATATGCGTCTAGAACGATAAGTTTAGATTTTGATATTTAGAATTAGCCTTATTCTGTCCAATAGAAACAACTTTTGTTTAAGCATTTAAACTCTTGATAGGTTAGAAAAACGGCAATATTTTAAATAGAGCTATTAGTTCATCAAGTCGAAGGGATCAGGTGTTTCTGCTTCTAATTCTCCCTGTTTTTCTCTCCACTTACGCCATTCTAGATGAACCATTATGTCTGATCCTGTTGTTTTTCTTTTAGCCTTGTCTATTTTTACTAGGGCTGGTATTGGCGTCATCATTCCTAGTAGTATTGCTTCTCCAACGTTTAGATCGGATAGCATATCCATTAATTCCTCGCTCAGCGTCTCGCTAGCGTTCTGTACGTATCTTTTATCGTTTGGCTCTACGAGTTTCAGTATGATCTTATTATTCGTCTGACTTAGTGCATCCTCATCGATGTTTTTCGGCCTCTGGCTTACAAGTGCTAGTCCAACCCCGAACTTCCTGCCTTCCCTTGCAACCCTCGCTGCTACGTTCTTTGTAAGCGTAGACCTGTTTCGGGGTATTAGTACGTGGGCTTCCTCAACCACTACTAGTACCGGGACCGGGTATCCCTTACCACCACTACTCATAACGTAGTCTTTCCTCTCCTCCAGCAGCCATTTCAGCGTATGTGATACTACTACGTCTGCAACCTCTTCATCAACATCTCCAAGCTTGATAATGTTAGCCATGCCCGGCTCTATTACTTGTTCAAGCCTAGTAGGTGCATCGATCGATAATAAGCGTCCCTCATACCTCTCCCGGAGCTCCGACAGCTTATTCAATAGATCGCTGATCGATTTAGCATCCCCCTTATACTTAGCTAGATAAGTCTCGATCAATTCTTCAAGCTTCTCGAGGAACTTCTCCGGCTCCTTCTGAGCAATACCCTTCTGGAATAGTTCCCGGTAGGCTTTCCTAAGATACATTCTCTGCTTAGAAGCCTGTGGGTCTAGCCTCAGCAGGTTATAGTATTCCTGTAGGCTTAGATTAGCAGGATGCATCTTTGGCTCAACGATCCTTGTTTTACCAGGCCCAGCTATCTCCAGGTACTCGTTGTGCATGTCTACGATCAAGACAGTCCCGTCCAGTTCATTAACGATCCTGTCGACTAGTACTCCTACAGTATTAGATTTACCAGCACCGGTTACAGCTAGTATTGCTAAGTGCCTGGAAACAATGCTTGAAACATTAACGTAGACCGGCACACCCTTATGGTTTACTAGCTCCCCGATCCTAATCCATCCCTCATTCGGCGACCTCTCAAAAATCCCTCTTAATACTTCTGGGCTGGCCTCGTAAACTCTAGCACCAGGCTTGGGCGGGTAGTTTGGTGTTATAAGCTTCCTATCCTTTATTAGGGGCTTAACCCATCCAAGTAGCCTAGCCTGCCCGATCATATAATTGTTCCTTTCAAGATTAAGCCTCTCAGCCTTCTCAACATATCTCGGCGTAATCCCTTCAACCATTAATGATGGATTACCAATATTTGACCTCTCAACTATTCCAAGCACTAGGTCTCCATTACTAGATGGAGGATACTCTACGAGCACATACTCGCCCACCCTCGGGGGGCGGAGTGATGTGAAGCGTATTTTTGAATGAGATGTTTCACCAACAATGTGTCCGAGAACGTTTAGTTTACCCTTGTCTAGAACCATTCCTCTAATACCTCCCTACCAGTAATCTGGGGTAGTAAGCCTATGCTTTGAGCAATCGTGTGCATGTCTCCACGGGTTATCTTCGAGGCTTTATCAACTTCTATCAACGGGTATGGGTAGCCGTTTACTTCTAATCCCTTCATGTAATCCATAAACCTGCGAATAAGAGATTCTAACTCCTCCATGCTTGGGCCTCCACTAGCTATCCTAACTGGTATCTCGAGCTTAAAAACCGGTCCGCCCTCGATTATCCTTGTAAACGTGAGAGCGATCCCTACCTCATCGTAGAATCCACGGATAATCCTTGCGAGAACACCGGTGTCCGGGAGCCTTTTAACCTCCTCGAGCGGGATGATCAACGGCTTACTGTACCCGGGTTTCTCGGTGAAGTAGGTGAATAATAATATGTCGCTAATAACTGGTACAACATCCTTCTCCCCAATCTCTGCTTTCTTGAAGTACTCCATAGTCCTACTAGTCTTCGAAATATAAACGATCCTGCTTCTATCCTCGTCGATATTCTCCTCTAAAACCCTCCTTAAAACCATTAACTTCTCAACATATTCGAGTAGAGCTATAATGCCTCGATCATCACTGGATAAGAGGCCTCGGCTGAAAATTATCTTTTTAGAATAGAAGGGGTCAACGACTAGGCTCTCCCCCCTAATCCCCTCAAGCCCATTATTAATACCCTCCCAGTATTCCTGGAAGAATTCTTCGCCAAGCCTTTCCTCAGCCTTATTAATGGCCGATCTAAGGGCTAGCTCGCCCGCTAGTGGGCGTGGATGTATTAGTAGTGCTTTCAAGCTTCCATCAATCATTAATAGATCGCTACGGCTAACCTTGTAGGCGGCGATAGCTTCAGCAGTCTCCCTATACAACTGTATACGCTCCGAGACTCCCGGCGGTAGTAGAAGGTCGACGTCTCCAACAGGTGCTTCCACTACCCTATCATTAATCCTAGCCAACCCATAACCCATAACCGCGTAGAGAGTGTACCCCTTGAAATCTACACGGTTATGGCTTCCATCGACTGCTGAGTAGGATGCAGGCTCGATCTCCCTTGGCTCATAGGGCTTCCAGTACTCCTCAACAACTCTGCGCAGCGGCTCAAGGTTTGCCTCGCTAACCCTACTCCTAATAATTCCGGCTTTACGGAGAGCGATCTCTAGGAGGTAGTCCTTCAAAACTCTTCACCCGGAGCAACTGTTTCAACAACACTATAACCATCCGAGCCCTTCCGGACAATAAATAAGCGATCAGCAGCTTCCTTAACCGATTCATCATGTGTAACAATTATTAACTGTGGAAGGATCCTTCCACCCTGGAACTTCTTAAGAAGATCAACTAGTGCCTTCTGCCTATCCTCATCCAAATACTCAGTCGGCTCATCCAAGGCCATGAAGCCTATACGGGACTGGGAGACTAGGTGAAATAATGCTAGTAGTGCAACCATCGACATACTAACCTTCTCCCCACCGCTGAGCATCGTCAACGGCCTCTTAATAGTTGGATTTTCAACCGGTGTAAAGTAAATATTGTATTTCTCATCGATCTCGATATCCTGGAATCCTAGATTGAACTCATTCATATACTGCTCCATATAAGACTCAAGGATCCTCAGTATTCTTGGGCGTAGAAGCTTCGGTATTCCTTCATCGCTGAATAGTTTTTCAATAATCCATCTCGATACTGCTGCTTTCCTATAAGCCTTGTTGATCTCTTCTACATCCCTCTTGATCTCCTCTATTTCCTCCATTAGTTTCTTCTTCCTATCATCATGGCTTTGTATGAGAGCCTTCAAGCCCGCTATCATACTCTTAATATTTTCCAGCTCCTCCCTAGCCTTCCCAGCTTCTTCAAGCTGCTTCTCGAGTTCTCTAATCCTCTCCTCAACCCTTTTGATCTCTCCTTCAATATTTTCCAGCTGCTTCTTCTTTACGTCATACTCTTTCCTTTGATTCTGAAGCTCCTGCTTTAATGCTTCAAGCTCCCCCCTCATCTTATCTAGTATTTCTCTAGCCTTCCTAGCCTCCTCTAACTGTTTCACAGCCCTACTATACAGTTCCTCGAGGCTCTCGGCTTCACCGGGTATCTTCCCTGCTAGTTCGTTTACCAGCTTATCGATCTCGCTTGTTAGTTTGCCTAGTTTTTCCCTAAGAATTCTTAATTGTTCCATATTAGACCTGTATTCTTCCTCGTTAAATGCTTCTTCGAGCTTGCTTAGTGTTAATGCTTTACTCTTCATATCCTTAAGCCTTTCCATTTCCTTTTCAGTATCTACTATCTTATCCTCTACCTGGGATAGTTCATCAATGATCTCCCTCTTCCTATCCTCTAGTATTACACGTTCATCCTCATTTTTCTTCAGCTTCTCAATATTCTCCCTAAGATCAACTATTAGGGTTTCAGATATTCTCCCAAATAATTCCTCTAGCCTCTCCTTTTCACTAGTCAGCCTATCCCTTTCCTCAATCCGCCTGTTTAATTCCCTCCTATAATCCTCGATCTCCCTGCTAAGCTTCTCGATGATCTCCCTCCTATGCTCCTCGGTTAATGGTTGTCCACAGAGCGGGCAGACAGGCTCCCTTGATGACTGCAGGAGCTTTATCTTCTCATTAACCTCGTTAATCCTGGATTCCAACGCTGATATCTCCTTCTCGGTTTCCAATAGTTTATCCTCGATCTCCTTATAGCGATTCTTTAATTCTTCCAGCTTATCCTCAATCATTCTTAGGAGGGTATCCGGCTCACCGGGTTTTTCACCGAAGACTTCCATGTAGAGACTACGCACTTCATCGATCGCCTTATTCAATTCTTCCTGCTCAATACTTAAATGCTTCAATCTATCCTCAATAGCACCCTGCTCCTTCTCCAGCTCAGTCTTCTTCTTCCTCAACTCCTCGATTTTTTCCATGGATTCTGAAAGCTTAGAATCAATTTCCTCCGGAGTGTAGACTACTTGTCTCCGCAGCTCATTAATGCTGTTAAGTATCTCCTTGTTTTTCTCCAATAGTTTTTCTAATGACTTGATCTTCTCCTCTACCAAGCTCTTCTCATTGATGAGTTTTCCAAGCTTATTGATCTCCTCTTCGAGCTCTAGTATTTCGAGTTCTTTCATATACTTCTTCATTTCCCCGGTGATCTCTCCTATTCTATTCTCCAATTCTTTGATCTGTTCTTCTATCTTGCCTAGTTCTTCTATGAGGCTCTTCCTAGAACCAATTAGTTCTCCATGTCTCCTACTAGCCTCATTGTATTCCCGACTAATCTCATCGTATTTACCAGCTACTGGCTCGAGCTTTCCTGCTTTCTCCTCGAGCTTTCCTAATTTCTCCCTTGCTTCAGCTAATTCCCTGTCTAGGCTTAGGTAGTCTTCCATCTTCTTCCTATATATGCTGGTTATCTGGGCCTCGATCCTCTTTATTTCCGATTCTAGTGTTTTCTTAGGGGTTAGTGTTGGTGCAGTAGTTTTTGTTGCGGGTCTAAATTCTAGTTGTTCTTTAAGCTTCTTACCCACTTCTTGGTACTGGTGTAGTCCTAGGAGCTGGTCTATTGCTTCCCTACGTTTCTTTGGTGGGAGCTGGGTGAATAGCCTCGTTATACCACCCTGCCTTATAAGCACGACCTTATCCAGCTGGTCTAGTGGGATGCTGAGGAGTTCTTCAACGATCTCGTCTACCTGTGCCTCACCTATTGCTTTAGGCTTATTATCAATATATATCACCGATTGCCTCCTCCCAATGAAGCGGTGTATCCTGTATTGGTGCCCGTTATATGTGAATTCAAGTATTACCTCACCCTCCCTAGCCCTCTCATTCACAAGATCCTTCTTAGTCCCGCTCGTTCTCCAGCCTTTACCGGTTAATGCGTAATGTATTGCTTCTAGAATACTCGTCTTCCCAGCCCCGTTAGGCCCTATTAAAACGTTTACTCCTCGCGTAAATTCTATCGTTGTATCCCGGTGGCTTAGAAAATTCCTCAAGGTTACCCTTTCTATTATTAATGGCTCAGTCAATGCTCTCCACCTAGGAAGGATAATAGATTCCTAGCCTTTGAGAACCCGGTTTTCTCCGGGGC
>WAON01000180.1 GCA_015521265.1 Desulfurococcales archaeon | reverse complement strand
TATTTAGAGTGTTTTGAGAGGCGTGTACAGGGCGAGGTAAATATTGTGAAAACCCTGATAGATGATAAACAGTATTTAGTCGTAGAAGTTTCTAGGGATCTCTATATTTATTTTCCAGCTGGAAAAATTGATTATTTAAAGAAGTGTTTGAAGGAGATAGTTGGTAGTAGGGATTAACCTTTTCTTCTACCAGTTCTTCTAGCAGCTATATGTCCTACCTTCCTACCTGGCGGTGTTTCTCTAGCAACTGTTGATGGCTTACCGACATGCTGGTGACTTCCACCGCCGTGTGGGTGGCTTACCGCGTTCATAGCTACACCTCTTACTTTAGGCCATTTCTTCGCTTTAACCTTCCATTTATGGTAAGCATTGCCGGCTTTTAACAGTGGTTTCTCGGTCCTACCTCCTCCTGCTACGGCTCCTATAGTTGCTCTTGCATCATTTGGTACTTCTATTATCTTACCGCTGGGTAACTGTACTTGCGTCCTATGCCCGGTTCTCCCTACGATTAAAGCATAGGTTCCCGATGATCTTACGAACTTTCCTCCATCACCCGGCCTCTTCTCAATATTTGATATCTGCGTGCCCTCAGGGATCATTCCTATTGGTAGTATGTTCCCATTACTAATGCTTGCCTTAGGACCTATTTCAATAACTTGTCCAACATACATTCCTTCAACTGCTGGTGTTAGAAATGTTGTCCCATTTTCTAATACTATTTTAGCTAGTGGAACCCATCTACCGGGATCGTGGAGTAGGTCTACGACTTTCCCCTTAAGGGTTTCACCGGGATGGTAGGGTGGGTATCGCGCAGGGCCTACCCTCTTATGCCCCGGACTCCTAAATGTCGGTGTTCCACGGCCCATTCTCTGGGGTAGAATTCTTTTACCCATATATTATCCCCCTCTCCTAGGTTTAGATTAGTCCTAGCTGTGAAGCTATCTCGCTAGCCCGGTATTCTGGTGCTAGTTTAATGTATGCTTTCTTTTCCCCTCGTGGAGTTATTAGTGTTCGTACTTTTTCAACTTTAACGCCTAATACTAGCTCGGCAGCTCTCTTAATATCGTGTTTTGAAGCTTTACGGTCAACTATGAATACTAGCGTATTCTCCTTATCAACTAGGCTTATAGCTTTCTCGCTATGTACCGGTCTAATCAATACCTTATATAGCCTGTTTTCCTCACTACTCATATTGTTAACACCTCGTACTTACCAGCTACTTCCTCGAGTGCTTTTAGGGAGTACACGGTTAATCTTCCTGGAACGCCTCCTGGGGCTAGGTGGAGTATTCCAAGGTTATTGGGTGTTGCAATATCTATTCCCGGGAAGTTTCTCACTGCTCTAGCTAATGGTTTATCATAACTTGACAATACGAATAACACGCTTCTAGGCTCAACGTATTTCCGGCCGCGCATCTTCCCCCTACCAGCTTTAATCCTTATCCTCTCATAGCTCCTAACAATATCGCTCCAAACACCTATTTTTTCGAGGAACTCTCTAGCTTCCCTAGCCTTTCCCACCTGATCCTCTGCTTCATCAGTAATTATAACTGGTAGGTTTTCAGCGGTAAATACGTGGCCTCTAGCAGCTACGAATTCTTTCCTAGCAGTTGCCGCTATTGCTGATGCAATTGCTAGTGCTCTCTCCTTCTTATTAATCCTTTCATGGAGGACCTCCTCTACGTGGGGCCCGAAGGCAGCGTGTCCGCCTCGAGCAAAGCTTATGAATGCCGCTCTTCCATTCGGCAGCCTTGGTACTCGCGCCATTCCACGCCCTACACCCCAGCTTCTAGCAGTTGTCCTCCTACCAGCCATTGGATCCCTGCCTTTAGGCTGTAGCTTTGCCGTTAGTGCTGATAAGTACGCCCTCCTGATCAAGTCTTTCCTGACTGGTAGGGAGAATATTAGTGGTAGCTTGTAGTCTTCTACAGGCTTTCCTTGTAAATCGATTATCTTTGATGTTATTTGTTCCAGGGTATATGGAACAACTAGTCTCCAAACCATTATAAACACCCACGATTAAATCCTTCACGTACCCTGCTGGCTTATGTGACTATAATATATTATCTTTGGGGCTTCCACGGGCTTCCAATCCGGGGGCCTCACCGGGTGCCTCAGTATTAATAGCCTCTTCCTAACACCGATCGTGCTTCCATGGAGGAGTATGTAGGGGCCGTAGATTAAACCGTATCCTAGGAAGCCGCCCTTTGGAGTTATCTCCCATCCATTATAGCCGATCCTTATAATCCTCTTATTATACTCGGTCCTCCTATGATAACCCATCTGCCCGGCCTGAGGAGTCTCACTCATTGTTCCAAACTCTGGGCTTCTTGAGCCAATCCTCCTACTACCCTTACGGTGTTTATGCCATCTAGGCAGTTCTTTTACGCCGAACCTCTTAATAACGCCCTGGAACCCTTTACCCTTCGTAACTCCTATAACATCGATGAATTGCCCCTCCCGAAAGACTTGATCGGGTAGTACGTATTTACCTATAATACTGGAAGCATATTCTAATGCTTCACCAGCATTCTTTGCTCCGATCCTAACTTCAATTATCTCCGGCTTCTTCTTCCTAAACCCTGAGAGAACCGGGATTGTTGACGCTACTACTCTGACATCGTCTAGCTCCATGTTCTTCAACAGGTTGAGTCTCTCCTCCCAGTTCTTCTCGATAAACTTGTAGCCGTATTTTTCATCCTTAGCCGGTTTCACCAAGCCGGGGTTAACTTTTCTCAGGCCATGTAGGTATTTCCTAACAATTTCTTCCGCTGTTAGCGTTAGGAATGGATTATCCTTATAGATTTTATCGTAGAGTTCTACTATTGATTCAACAGGCGAACGCCATGCTTCGGCAACACTGAGTAATCCATGTACTGGATGATACTTATACCCACGAACACCCAGTACTAGGAGCGGGGGTGCGTCGAGTACCGTTATAGGTGTGAATACTTCTTTACCCGTAGTATCCCTATGTGGTTTATCATCTATTACTAGTGCATGCGTCATACCTGCTTTATAAGCTGCATAACCGAGAAGAACAGGCTTAGATTCAACGCCTTCAACGCCAGCCTCTGCTAAGAGGTCGAACCAAGACTTCGACGGCCATGAACGAACTCTTGGGACAATACTCTTAGCTCTTTTCCTCGGCCTAAGCCCTAAACTACCATGCCTTGGCGCACTATGCTTTCTATGCCCCATTCTCGTCACCCAGATACTCCTGCATTATTAACACTTGCAGGGTATTATAAAGCCTAACTTCTTCTTAAAAACATGTTTACGATTCCCAGGGTTATTATTACGGCTTCCTCCGTTCTAACGGTTTTAACTCTTTGTCTAGGCACAGTATTCCATATATACTTTACTACCCGTCCCAGCTTTACCCCGTTCTTAGACGCGATATCGTATAATCCGTGCCTTGGAGACCCGAATAATAATGCTATCCTATCATAACTACTAAGTTCTTCCAGCTCATCCTGTCCAGGTATTTTTCCATACCTACTAGTAGCTATAACTACGAACCCCTTCGATGAATAGTATTCTAAGAGGTCTGTGAAGGAGTCCTCAAATCCGAGTATCGGTCCTCGATAAACTTGTTCATCAACACATACAGCTATCCCCGTAATAGGATCAGTTACCTCGACGAGGATTATTTCACCAACACTACCACACTTATCTTCAAGCCTAAACAGTTTATCAAGCCCTATATCAACGTAGAGCCTGCCCCTTTTTTCGATAATTAAGCCAAGCCTTTTCTCCCCGGAAACAGGTCTTTTCGATACATTGAAGATTTCAAGCCTTAACGGTGGGAGTATGCCTACGTATCTTAAATCCTTGTCTATAGGTATTAGTTTTCTTCGAAGATAGGGTGGTGTTATAAGGTATCTCCAAATCTTAGTTATTAACTCCACAGCCCTATAGTGATCACTCCTCCTAGTGAATCCATCATTATAAAATACGAGTTCTTCAACGCCAAAAATACTACAATATCTAACATACTCATATATCCTAAGAGTCTTAAGTAATAGGCCCGGCTCGTTAAGTATAGTTGATGTTGGAACTGCTATTGAA
>WAON01000179.1 GCA_015521265.1 Desulfurococcales archaeon | reverse complement strand
GTTTAAAACCAGTACCATCCCCTCAAGTAAGATTATTCATTGACCAGTTGAATTCTCGGATATACTATAATGGTTGTCAATCAAAATATATTACATTAACCCTGTTCATTGAAACAATGCGAAACAAGATTAATAATTTGGAGGGAGTTGGGCTTTAACAGGTTTTATTGACTGGTGGATGGCTAAGTACCGCTGGATTACTAGGCTATTGGGCATTGATCCGGGGAGAGATTATGCTGCGAGGGATAAGTTATGGGAACTACTTAAGGGATTCCGGGATTATCGTAGGAGTATCGCGGATTTAATACGTGGTAGGAACACTATTGTTCTTGGTGCCGGGCCTAGCCTTGATAAAATGATCATGGCGCTATACGAGTATAGGCATTATCTACACGATAGCGTTATCATAGCGGCTGATACCACTGTTAAACCCTTAGTTCTTAAAGGTTTGATCCCGGACATTATCGTTAGTGATCTGGACGGTGATCTCGATTCATTAATGTATGCTGCTGATAGGGGTTCGATACTCGCTGTACATGCTCATGGTGATAATATTGATCGAGTCATGGAGTATGTTCCATTATTTATCGAGAATAACTACCGGATCATTGGAACTACACAGGTTGAACCAATAGGCTGGATCGTTAATTATGGAGGGTTTACTGATGGTGATAGAGCAGTCTACCTAGCACTACACCACGGCCCGGCTAGGCTCGTTATTGGGGGTATGGATTATGGACATATTATTGGGAAATACTCGATATTCAAGTTTAAAGAGAACCCAGCAGGCTACTATGCTAAACTAGTTAAACTAGAAATAATGAAGAATCTACTCGAGGAAGCCGCCTGCAGGTCGAAGACTCTAATATATAACTTCTCACACTCTAGGTACAAGTGTATGGTTAATTACCCATTGGAGAGAGATTTATTATTGAGTATTTTAAGGATGCCGACCATGTAAATATCCCTAGTCTTCCACGTGTAATTATCGATGAGCGTGGTGATTTATTCCTTGGATAATAGAGAGATTATAGTTGGCGTATCCGGCTACGATTTCGACGCAGCCCACTACACCGAGCATAGTACAAGAAAGTGCTTAAACCTGCATGGGCACACGTATAGGGTTAATGTCAGGGTTAAGGGTTGGATTAATCCAGGGACTGGTATGGTTCTGGACTTCCTCGAGTTGAAGAGGGTTGTTAAGAGCGTCATTGATGACTATGATCATAAGCTAATTGTTCCAAGGAAGGATCTCGGTAAGCTTAGGCTCGAAGGACCTTTTAACACGGAGTTGAAGGTACTGGATTACCCATATGCTACAACCGAGTATATAGCGTTGAGTATTGCTAGGGAAATATATGACAGGCTAAGGCTGCCGGTGATGGTTGAATTATATGAGGGATCTAGGAATCACGTAGTAGTATATTACCCACCCGAGAGGTGGTCCAGGGTTGAGCAGTGATCTACCCGATATACACGTGGAGAAGCCCGAGATCCAGCTGAGCATTGATTGGGCCGGTATAAAGGGTTATATGGCTCATGTAAGGATTTGCAGTCTAAACTGTAGGGATCACTTATTTGTTATAGATGCCCGGGTTAATCTTCCCGGTAATCTTAGAGGAGTACATATGAGTAGGTTCATTGATGCTATTAGGGAGGAGGCAGGCAGGGATCAAGGTTCTATTAGGGATTTCCTCCTAAGCCTCGCCGATAAATTATTAGTCCTACACGAATATGCTGGGAGGGTATATGTTAAAGCTAAAACAACCCTCCTACACAGGGAACTATACGTTGAGACAACCCGTACATTAATAAGTGGAAGAAATGGTTTTAGGAGGGAAACATTAAAGGTTAGCTTCCATGGAATAACCCTATGCCCCTGCCTTCAAAACGTTTACAGCTACCTCGAGAAAACACCCCTCGAGAAATCCCCGAGTCATATGCAGCGTGCAAGGATAACTGTAAGGCTAACAGGCCCGGAGATCCCTGTTGATCCCGGGGTGCTAGTTGATACTGTTGCACCAGCCTTCTCAGCCCTGCCTAGGGGGAGGCTTAAGAGGCTGGAGGAATACATGCTTGTCAAAGAAGCCCTCCTCAACCCAAGGTTTGTCGAGGACGCCGCCCGCTACGCAGCCGCATTAATAGCAGAGACATATAATGAAAAGCTACCGCCGGAAACTCTTGTATATGTGAAAATTGTAAGCCATGAAAGCATACACCCCTATGATACAGTTGCGATCATACAGTCTAGGCTTGGGGAAATACTGGAAAAAGCTAGCCGGGACAAATCTTAACCCTTGCTCCACGGTTCAATGGTTCGGCTAGGAATACCTCCGCGTCAATCCCTGCTTCCAGGATCTTCTCCTTTACTCTACTAAGTATAAACCCCGGTTTATCCCTCCCGCTGATTAATCCATAGATTGCCGGGCCCCAACTGCTCTGCCCATAACCGTAAACTCCGTCTTTCCCTCTTAGTATCTCGATGATCTCTCTGGCTTCTCTACAGCACCATAAACCGCCTTGCCTACGGGAAAAATATTCCCCGGTATACTCCTGTATCAGCCTAACCCCCTCACCGATCAACCTGCAGTCCCCACTTATCACTCCGGGGATTATCAGCGTGTGTAGTGCCCGGTAAGCCCTATACTGGAGGCTTATAGGTGGTTTCCAAGGCTTCATTAGTATAGGGGTTTCCTCCTCTTCGTTC
>WAON01000178.1 GCA_015521265.1 Desulfurococcales archaeon | reverse complement strand
GCTACTCTGTTGGGGCCCCGCCGCCATTTCCGTTATGGGTTCTTGTTTGTGTTTGTTACTAAATTGCTGGTTGCGCCTTTTTATTCGATGAGTGATAGATGGCTTTTTGTCCTGGTTTAGACAGGTCTGTCATCCTCGCTGTGCGGTATCGGTGCCTAGTTTTGGGGATTATTCGTCTAGGTGGTTCTTGGGCTGGGAGGGTTGTGGTTTGCATTTTAAATGTAGATTGCCCAGCTTGCAGCGTTTCCGGGTTTTTAACAGTGTATTCTTAGGGTTCTTGTAGCAGGGTTTTCTTGAGGTGGTTAAATTCAGCTATAGCAACATTTCTCCACGAGCTGTGGGCCTTTATGAATTCTAGCGTTTTGGGGTCCGTTTGGAGACGCAGGTATTCACTATGATCCATTTTAAGCATTGAGAATGCTCGCATGCTTAAAGCCTTAACATCACCTTTATTCACGATCGCAACCGCTGGTATACGGCCATATAGATACCTTATAGCTGGGATATCATAGGCTACAACCATCAAACCCAGCCCCAAAGCCTCTAATACTGTGAGGGAGAACGAGTCCTCATAGGACGGATACATAAGAACCTTAGCCTTAGATACCGCCTCGTATAGTTTTACACCATGCTGTACATATCCAAGATACCTTAGATTCTTCAGCTTCAACTTCTCAACATATCTGAAGAATGCATGCTTAACTCTACTGCTTTCAAAGGATCCTATTATCCATAGCTCGGCATCCGGGATCCATTCCTCTATAATACTCCACGCCTTTACTAAGTCGAAGCATCCCTTTTCCGGAGAAATCCTTCCAAAATATACAGCTATAGGGGGTTTATCGCCACTAACGGATCTATACTTGAATACTAATGGGTCAAGGGCGTTGGCTGGGTAGGGTATAGCAATATGTACGCCGTGCTTTCCAGCATTATATACCAGATCCCCGCTCTCCATGAAAGGAGCAGGTGATACTGAAAGAATAATCCTCAAATAACCGCCTCTCACCAGTTCGAGGAATCTTCTCCTAACAAATCCATTAATATAGAGGCTAGAAATCATCGACGCTGCACGGCGGGTAAAACTAGTCCTCATCAATACGTATAATGGGTACTGAATCATAAGACCGCATGAAGTATTCAACCCCCTACACATCTCATAGAGTATCATGAAATGCTCCAGGTTCTCGTTCATCGAATATATGAATTCGACCCTTCTACCCCCCAAGAAATCCAGCAGATGCCTTACAAGTTTTTTCTCCGAACCAATAATACCATGCACATAGAAAAAGCCGAAACCCCTTATTCTTCGAAGCATCAAGTCTTCATGTATCATCTTCCAAGCAATCCGCACACCCTTATCAATCGAATCATAGAGGAACGGCATAGATAAACCCAGGCGCTCAAGCATATAAGCATCCCTATAAACCGTTTTAACCGCATCAGCATACTCCAGGCCGCTATTTACCAGAAGCATCATTAACCTAGCAACACTATACACGGGAACATGCAAAACGGTGTCAAACCCCTCACCAGCCAATAACTCTAAAAGATACGGGAGAACCCTAGCATCCCTCAGAAAACCCCCAGCGGGAACGCTCCCAAAAGGCGTACTAATAACAACAGTCACCCCTCTCCCCATGCTATCACCCGAAATAAACAAATATACCGCCACGGCACCTCCCTAACCCACGAGCATAACTACCAGGATCAAAAACCGTGCTCCAACGCCCCTCTCCACAGCTTAACAATAAACACGAGGTAACTTTCCACTAATAAGCCGTACAATAACCACTTTATCCAGACACACATTACGCGGCCCAATTAGACATTACCATCCCTTTGGGATAAAGAAAAACTCTTAACACTATGCGGAAATCATAGTTATAATCAGTGAAGTGGGACTATAGGTTTTTTAAGGCTTTAATACTATTCAAGACCTCTTCCTTAAGCTCCACAGATCTCTCGGTAATTCTCGCCTTATATAAATCCAGGTTATCCTCGAGAACACGTATTGCATTCCTCAGTGAAAGCATATCATAATCGAAATACACTGCACTATCCCTTAACACAAGCTTTAATGCTGCCGTATCAGAAGCTAGTATAGGCTTCCTTAGAGCCAATGCTTCATACGCTGAACATTGCATGTCAAGGTGGCTCATCGTGGCTGTAATAATGAATTCACTCCTTGCTAATAGGCAGTAGTAATCGTTAACGTCGAGATACCCTGTAAGGATGACATTCCCCCTATGCACGTATTGTATTATTTTCTTCAGTACACCTATGTCCGGTCTACCGGTTAATACAAGCCTAGTATCAGTTTCAATGTTTCCCCAAGCCTTCACAATCCATTCAATTGGTTCATCTGGATGCCAGCTTACAGGATAAACAACATATCTATGATTACCGAGGTTTGCTTCGTCAAGACTACAATTCCCATTCTCCCCAACATATCCTTCAATAACATAGAACGGATCATAGAGAACCATAGCCTTATCATTAAGACCTCCTATAAAGGATTTGTTTAACTCATTATGTAGCAGGATCAAGTCGACATATCTGAGAAGGCCTCTAAAGGGAGCATTCAACAACCCATGCCTAGTAAGCATTGATCCCGTATAGAACCCCGTATGAGTATCCGCTATAACCTTAAACCCCCCAACCAACCTCTTCACTACTAGTACTGAAAACAGCATCGGGCCTACAGGCAGCTGCACTACCACCTTCCTAGGCTTATACCTGCTAATTATTCTAGATAGCTTGGGTACTAAGTCTACATATGGCGGCGGAGACCTTATTTGTATAAGAGGAGATTCAAGTGCCCAAGCCAATAACCTACTACGCGTCGAGACATCATTCAATGCAAGCACTATAAACTCTTCCATAAGGATCATACCATTATTAGCTTAAAACCTATAATCACCAATACCCCATATATATTTTTAGACATTATCATGACAAAAACAACGACCACAGCCCGTGGAACAGGCAAACGGGGCTCCAGAAAAACCCAGCCCATAGACAACCCTGCCAATTATTCGAAATTCCCGTAGAAGGGGGCAATTAGATATCTACATCCCGCAGTTTTCATAATCGAAAACTAAATTCTCCGAATAAACTAATCTAACCCACTTAGAACCGGAGAAGTGCTTACACACGTAATTAATACAACCATCACAACACCATGCCCCCGAAACAATAAGTATACTCTTCTCCAAAGGGGAAGAGATAATGAAAAGTCAGGACTTAAAGGCTTCTTCACTTCTCCGAGAGTACAGCCCTCATCATCCACACCATATTTTTAATTAACACCCACTAAATTAAATATCGGATAAAACACTCTAAACCCCCAATACTAATAAGCAACCAGTAGGGGGTATAGGCGGTGAACCTGTTAATTGAAGGTATTTACGCGGCAATCCTCCTCACATGGGTTATAATAGTAG
>WAON01000177.1 GCA_015521265.1 Desulfurococcales archaeon | reverse complement strand
GTTTAATGCGATAATCCTGGCGGGCTCCATCAACTGTACAGCGTATCTTAGGCTTGTCTCGACGCCTATTTTGACTAATTCTTCTAATGCATCATCTTCTAGTTCAACTTCTTCCTCTCGTGCCCTTATTTTTATGATCTCCCTTATCTCATCGGCGTTGTACGGCCTTGTCGGTATTATTAATAGCCTATCGAGAAGGTCTAGGGGCATTCCGTGCGGCGATTCTATATCTGTCCCCCTAATCTTTACTAGTCCTCTATTAGTTGCTAGGATTATTATTGGTGAGAATTCTGATTCCATAGCTCTAGAGAGGAAGCTGAATGCTTCTATGTCCATCATGTGGGCGTCGTCAATGAATAGTACTCCCGGCACGATCTCGGCTTTCTTATCATCAATCCATTTCTTAACCATTTCATCAACTTCTCTCCTCGCTTCCGGCGGAATTTCTTTTTCAACACCTATTGTGAAGAAGCTTATTAGTGATCTCTGTGCTGAAATGTATAGGTCTAGATCGTGTAGAGTATATGTCCGAACTATCTCCTTCTCCTTCTTAACGGGTCCTCTGGGTATTTCTACAAGTTTATGCGTCTCGATATCATAGTATCTAGCTTCTTCGAATCCCTTAGCTTTCCCTACACGGAAGACTCGGCCCGTCTCGGCATCGATCCATATTACGTCTCCTCTACGTATACCCATTTCTAGTAGTTGATGAGTGATTTCTTCGCCTACTGTTAATGTTACTTCATCATCTTTTGTTGCAAGCCTTATCCTTGCTTCTCGGGGTATAACCATGTAGGGTACCATCGGGTGCCTAGATCTGCGTATTTTTAATTCCTTAACAACGCCTTCGTAAACTGTTCTCTTCTCCCTAATCCTAACTCCTAAAGCTCTTCGGAGGGCTTCGGTTAGAATCTCGGTTTTCTTTTTCTCACTACTATATATTTCCGAGCCGCTTAAGGCTACGAATGGAGTGTCTTCGCCTAGCTCCCTCGCAATAGCAATTGCTAACGCTGTCTTACCCGTTCCCGGCGGGCCGACGAATAATATTCCCCTACCAGCTATTCTACCCTCCCTTATCATCCTCACTATTATACCTGCTGCCTCCCTAGCCTCAATTTGACCGACTAATCCGTCAGCAACCGGGATCGCTTTCCCCTTCTCATCTAAGCCTAGCCCACGAATATGACTGTGAGCACCAATCCTCTTAGGCCTTGGAACCTCAACCTTAATCTCTATACCCACGCCTCAACACCCCTCCTAGTAGTCGATACTATTACTATTGTTGAATTCATGTATTATAGAGGATTAATGAGTTTTCCATGCCTTGATCAGTCGCCGCTGAATTCCTCATCAACCCCAGCCCCTAAGGTTTCAGCGGTACAACCTTATCATCACCACGATTTATTAGGAGTATATTAATGGATATATATGATTGACTAGTAGCATTGCAGGCTGATTGGAGGGTCTAACTTGAAGATTAGAGCGAGGAGTATCTATGGTATACATGAACGAATACTATCAAAGATTGACGAGTTCTCTAAAATCCTCGATGAGTACTCGTCTCATAAACCAGCTATTAAATCACTGATTGACGACTTATCTAGGGAAAAGGAGAACTTAAAGGCGGTTAGTGAACCATTGATAATTTCTAAAAACTATATGGATTCTTCGCTGAAGCTATTAAGGATTCTTAATAATGCTGTATTCATACTGAGCAGGGAGAAGGAGAGTATTACGGCTGAGGATATAAGGTCTATTACACGGGAAATTATTACTTCGATAAAAAACTATGTAAGAACTGCAAAGCGCGAAGTCTTCAAGTCAAAACTAACTATTTCTGTTCCAATATATGTTGCAGCAGTAACATTTATAATTGCATACTTATACCGCCAATACGTTACTGGGGATTCATCAATAATTGACGCTACTATTGCATTGTTAGGTGTAATTGGCCTAGTATTGTCGAGGATTAGCAATATGTATGCTTACCTCACAATATTTCTGGGCTCACTCATTGGATTATTTACAGTTGATCTAAGCAAGGTATCAATAGCGGATATCTACCTAGTAATGATTTATTTATTAATAATCGCAACTTCCGGCTTCTACTTCCAGATAATGAAAAATCTGAAAAGTGGAAAGATTAAAGCCAAAATTGAAGAATTACTTAATGAATTCGATAAGATAGATAAAAGGATCAGAGAGGCACCATTGAAAAAACCTAGTGAAGAAGAAACCCTTAGAATCGAGAAGATAGAGGAAAAACTAAGAGGGATATTTAGAGAGAAATACGGCGTATACGGGGAACAACTATTGAAGTATAAATTGAATGTCTTAGTAATGCATGGAAAAACGAGGGAAGAAGCTTTAAAACAATTATTGAAACAGCTACAGCAAAAGACTCCTTAATGTATATAAATATTTAAGAAGGATTGATTACCAGAAATATATGGATACAGTATTCTTAAATACATGTCTTCTAGGTGGTAATATGTCTAAAACAGCTACTGGTAAGAGTAAAGAGCTAAAAATAATAACTAGACACGTTATTACTGTCAAGGATATTGAAAACGATCCTAGGAAGATTAAGCTATTATATATTATAGATCAAGTTGGAGGCATTAGTGAGAAAGCACTACAGTACCTATTATATTATATGAAGGAGAAAGGATATGATTTAGGTTATAGTTTCGTAATGCTGGGAGATATGCCTTCTAGTAAAGAAGTTATTAATGATACATTAGCCCTACGATACGTGGGATTAGCAGAAACAAATCCCAGGAGGAAAATAGTTACGACAAGCCTGGGTAAGGAGTTCCTCGAAAAACACAAAGACGTTATACCGGATGAAGAAAAAGATACTATTAAGAAACTTGTTGAAGAACTCAGGCCTAGAATAGCCCCGATCGATGCTGAAGTTGAAGTAATGAGCCGGCCCCGAAGGAGAAGGAGGAGGTTTTTCTAAAGAATATTTTATCGGGACTAATATCTAACATAAAAACAATATTATAATGATCATATTGAAGGCGTCCCTGGAAACCTATGCGTTTCTTTTTCCTTCCTACCGATAGTTAGTATTGGGTTTAGTTTTCCTTCAGCACTAAGTTTATTTATATACTCGTTAAACTCGGATGTATGCTTAATATCGAGATCCAGTAGGTTGTAGAATATTTGTCTAAGATTACTCCACAACTCAACAAGCATTTCCCTAGGCATGTGAGCAATAACCATTGGCTCCTGCAACCATTGATCGAATGCTTGAATAGTCCTCATCATGTGTTGGAAAGCCTGCCTCGACATGAGGATCAATTCAAGCCGATCGGCTTCCTCGAAGCCCTCCTCTGCTTTCATAAAACTTTCTTTTACTTCTTTCTGCCTCTTAACCCAAGCGTCTAGATTAGGGAATAAATTATTCATTCCTGCTTCATCCCGATTAAACCGCTTAGTCTAGGCTATGTTTAAACGTTGATAAAATACATAATTATACCCCCTTATTTTTCAGTACCCTTTTAGTTCCTCTGCTAGATTGTAGGGTTTTCCCTCTAGGAGTATTTCTTTAGGTATTTTGTCGCGGTATTTACGGAGGAATTCCTTATCCGACTCCTTCCTTCTCTTACTGTCTTTAAGCATGTATAAGATCCCGTTTCTTATCGGGTACCAGTGCTTACATTTCGGACAATATAGGATCCCTGTTTTAATACCGATCCTCATGCATTTACTACATGGATAGTTTTTACCATGTACTATTTTCTCTCCGAGGAATCCGCAATAGTTTTTGCATAGAGGAAATTCGAGGCCTTTAGTATCTACTTCTTGCTCAATTGTTTCTATTGGTATAAGCTTTAACGGGTAATTTTTACAGTTAATGCATTGTATAAAGTCGAGCGCCCAGTAACGCATCACTTTCCTGATAACACCTCTTCCGCTAATTTCTTAACGGTTGATAATAATTCCTCGGCTTTCTCCCTGGTTTTTGCTTCAAGCATTATTCTTAGCAGTGGTTCTGTCCCGCTAGGCCTTACTAGTAGCCAGAAATCTTCAGCAATCACTTTTACACCATCAATAGTTATCTGCCGGTAGTTTTTGAAGTATTCTTTAACTCTTTCAACAACTTTTAATGCTTGATCTCTTTTCATTGGTATTTTAGTCTTGATCATGTAATAGCTTGGTAGTTCATCATATATCTCTGATAATTTCCTTTTCTCTGATGCTAATAGCTCGAGTAGTAATGCTAGCGTCATTCCGCCATCTCTAACAAGCTGGTGTGGAGGATACATAAATCCTCCGTTTTCTTCAAATCCACATAGTGCATCACTGTTTTTCTGCATAGTCCTCGATATATCCACGCTACCAACTTTTAACCATACTACTTCTATACCGTAGGGTTTAAGGACTTCTTCGATCACAGTACTCGAAGATACTGCCGTGTAGACTTTCCTAGGTAGCTCTGGATGCTTCTCGGCTAGGTATCTCGCTAGGATCGTGGCTGTGCGGTCGCCCCACTGGACCCTACCTTTCTCATCTATAATTATTGCCCTATCAGCATCGCCATCATGAGCTACTCCTAGATCTGCATTGAGGGCTTTTACAACCCTGGTAGTTTCAACTAGGTGTTCGGGGACTGGTTCCGGGTATCTTCCAGGGAAGGCTGGGTCTAAATGGCCGTTAATCGTGTAGACTTTCACCCCTAATTCTCGTGCAATTTTTGGAGATGTTAATGCGCCTACACTATTAGCCGGATCAATTACTATCCTGAAACCCCTGCTCTTAATCAAGTCTTTATCTACTTTCTCAACAACACCTTTAACGTATAAGTCGTTGACATACGGATACGGCTTTGCATCTTCTAGTAATAATTTCCAACTAACCGGTTTAAACCTCTGCTCGAAATAGATCTCCTCTATTACTAGCTCCTTATCCCTCGGGATTTCTATTCCGTCACTCGCAACAACTTTTATCCCATTATACTGTGGTGGATTATGACTAGCAGTTATAATTACACCACCATCGAAATCCTGAGTTTTAATTGTGTATTGCAGGGCTGGTGTAGGCGCTAGATCACCGTCATAAACCTTTACACCGGTAGATAACAATCCCGCTATAACTGCTGATTTCAGCATGTATCCGCCAGCTCTTATATCCCTTCCTACTAGAATCTTTGTTCCCGGCCCGAAGAAAGTCCCGATAGCCATGCCCAATAGTAATGCTTGCTGAGGAGTTAGTTCCTCATTGATGATTCCGCGGACGCCGTCTGTTCCGAAAAGTCTCCCCATACACTATACACCTCAAATCGTATATAGT
>WAON01000176.1 GCA_015521265.1 Desulfurococcales archaeon | reverse complement strand
GTTATGAATAGTGAACTAGTACTCCCCGGGGTACCCGATGAACTCTCCCATCAATACAGTAAATTAGTAGCCGTGTCTGGGATCACGAAGAGTAGGGGGCCTGCTATCATTATAATTTGGAATAATTATAAGCCTTACATCTATGATGGTTATGTTTTAGATTCTCTTTGTAGACTCATTTAATAATTTGTATATTGGAACTAGGAATTCGTAGTCCCCATGGGAAACCCTCATTAGCCTAGTACCATATACTTCCTCGAGGATCCTCTTCTTCTCCAGCAAATCTCTTCGATCCCCATTGAAGACTATCCTACCACGATTTAAAACTATGAAGTATTCACCAAGTTGGGATCCGAATATTATGTCATGTGTTGTAAATATTATGGTTCTACTTCTTGATAATTTTTCCAGGTATATGATTAGTTCGGCTTTAGCTCCTAAATCAATATGATTATCGGGCTCGTCGAGTAGTAGTATTGGTGTTTCTTTCGCTATAGCCATGGCTAGTATTACTCGTTGAAGCTCACCACTACTAAGTGTTTCAAGCTTTCTCTCTAATAGGTTTTTAAAATGGAGTGTTTCGGCGACTCTTAATACTATTTCGATATCTCTTCTTGATTCGAAGAATGTAGAAGAACTAGTATATCTGGATGTTAATAATGCATCTATTACTCGTAGGTTTAAGAGTCCTACTGGTTGTATTGGTGATGCATAAGCGAATATTCTAGCAATATGTCTTGCCGGCTTATCCGCTAGTATTTCCCCGTTTAACAGTACTCTACCATCATATTTTGTCAGGTTCATTAGTGTTTTGAGTAGCGTTGTTTTCCCTGCACCATTTGGGCCTAGGATGCAGGTGATCTTGTCTAATGGTATCTCTAAATGCTCTACATCTAGAGCTTTGATCCCATTATAGTATACTTTAACGTTTTCCAGCTTGATCATAGACTCCTACCCTTAAACCTTGATACGATTAATAATAGGAAGAATGGCGCTCCGATCAGGGATGCTACTGCGCCAGCAGGTATTTCCCCAGTAATTGTTACTAGGTAGATCCTTGATAGATCATCCGTTAACAATAGTATTAGCCCGCCTATCAGGCTTGACAGGGGGATCACTAGGCGGTTATCGCTGGTCCCCAGCATGAACCTAGCTATATGGGGGGATACTAGGCCTATAAAACCTACGATCCCGAATAATGATACAACTATGCTTGAAGCAATGCCGGAAACTATGATTGCAATCCTCCTAATTATTCTAGGATTATATCCCAGCTGAGCAGCATAATCATCTCCGATTAGTAGCGCGTTTAGGGGTTTTGCTAGGGGATAGTAAGCTGCTACTGCTACGGCTATTGAGAAGGCGATGTGTGGTATGTATCTAGGCGAGGATGTTATGAAGGAACCCACTAGGAGGGTTAGCGCGTAGGGTTGTTTTGTAAGGATAAGGTATGATAAAAGTATCGATGCCCCGCTGAAAAGTGAGTTTATACCTAGTCCTGATAGAACATATGCTACATCCGACCCCCCGATTTTTTCAGCTATAGTAATTGTGAGTAAAAGTGCAGATAGACCACCGATAACGGCAAATACTGGTATGGTTAATAGGGAGTAAGATGTTATAAGTAGAACTGACAGGTAAGCTGTAAATAATGCACCACTACCTATTCCAAGAATATAATGGTCGACTAGCGGATTCCTCAGAGAAGACTGGAGATAACTGCCTACAATACCTAATATGAAGCCGGATAGTAGAGATTCTACAACCCTATAGAAACGGTATTTTAATAATACCGGGGTACAACCACCGGGTCCTGTATGGAGGGAATAATAGGATATTACGATTATTACTATCATAAATATTGAAGTATCGAGATAAAAGAGCCGTGTTTTATTCAAAATATTCACCGCTCCTATCGGGGAGATCTCCTGAAAACTATGTAACCACTCCCCAAGCCCACTATAAAGGCCGCTACTATGTATGTAATTGTCAATGCATCGATTCCAGGGGCTTGTTTGTTATTACTTGTTACGGTGTTTGCCGGTGGGAGGCTTGGAGTATTTGTTGAGCCCGGTGTTGATGTTTTTGTTGAAGTTGTTGTAGCTGTTGTGGTTATTTCAACACTCTTATTCCCTCCTACCGCCTTGTTCACAAGTGGTATATTTGCTCTTAGTGTTTTGTAGAGGAGTGCTGGGAGGTTTATTATTAGTGGGCCCGGCCTGCTTAGTGCATCGGTCGTTTCCTTGTTTAATAGTATTATTTTCGAGTTTAAACTATATAGTCCGGATTGTCTTAGGGTGTTATTGCCTACTTCGCTTGAAACAAGTATTACGCTGGGGTTCCATGAAGCAATCTGCTCTATGCTTACGGCTTTCCAACCAATAACGTCTGCGGCATTTCTCAATCCCAGCCTTGATAGTGCGTCGTCTATGAATGTCGACTTACCGGCTACCCATATACCATTATATACTCCGACTACTACTAGGAACGTCATGTTCTGGTAGGGTGTTAGTCTTGAACGGTAGGTATTGAAGCTATCTTCTACTTGTTTAATGAATTCCTGCACCTTGCTTGTTAGGTTGAATATGTCTGCGATTATGCCTAGGTCTTCATATATGTCTTGTAGAGACTTAGCAGAACCCCCGTTTAGGTATATTACGGTTATATTGTAGTCTTCGAATGTTTGTAGTAGTGGTTTATGGGCTCCTTTATCAGCTATTACTAGGTCTGGGTTTAGGGATATTATCTTCTCGATTGATATAGCTGACCACCAATAACCACCCACATCGGTTACATTACGCTCCCTAGCTGTTGTTGAGATGTTGTAGTATGGGTCGTTGATTGATATGGAATCCATACCAACTATTCTATCTCCAAGCCCCAGGTAGAATAGTAGTTCTGTTATACTCGGTGCTAGGGAGACTATGTGTTTAGGCGTGGATTCTAGGGTTACCGTTCTTCCCAATGCATCCGTTATCGTTATTGTTCCTGCTACTGGGATATTTGAAGTTAATACTGTTATTATGACGAGTAATACTCCAATGTATTTAATGTACTTCCTCATTCCGAGCACCAGCTTGGACGAATTGTCCAAGTAGTCCTAGGATAATGGATTACTTCTTAATAAATATAGCGTTTTTGAGCTGGAGGCTTGATTTATGGATACTCCTTCTTAGACTTGTATTCTTCGTAGAGCTCTCGGGGCAGGTGATCTATGTAGTATAGAGCATCTAGTTCTAACGGATGAGGTTTTGCAACAATTATTATCGAGTGGGGTGGTGGTGGATAATTATATTTGCCTAGGTTTTCCAGCTTATCAGCAACTAGTCTCTCCTCACTACTACCTATCCGGGCCGCACCGATGGCTAAGTATTGATTGAGAACCCTCTTCTCATCTAGATCTAAGAGTATCTCTACTGCTTCCGGTATAGTCATAGCTTTATCCTTCTCCAGCTTCAAGTCTAGTAGGACTAGTGTATGGAGGTTTCTCCCGATGTTTCCATAGATTGTCTCTAGTGTACTGTAAGGCTTGAAGGCTTCCGGGTATACTAGTGTAGTTGTTTTCCCAAATCTATATGCTTGTAAACCAGTTGCTGATGCCGCTGCGGAGTATACTGATATGTTGTGTACTACTCTAACCTCTACACCCTTTATGAGCGCTTCAAGCCTTATAGCATCATGTGTTGTTGCTATGAATGGATCTCCGGGGACTATCACTGCTATATTCATCTTTGAAGCTTCATCAACTATCCTCTTAATCCCCCGTCCCTCCAGCATGCTTCGATCGGCAATAACTAGCTCCCCTTTATAATGTCTCCTAAGATTTTCGGGTGAGAAGCCTGGTATTATGCTCGTATACCTGTCGAGATAGGCTTTATCAATAGTTTTCAGAGCTTCTATTGCTTCAAGGTTTAAGTGTTTAGGGTTTAAGCCTAAACCTATGAATACTAGCAATTCTCCTCATTACTCCATTATCTTATGAATCTCGAGACTTTCCTGATCGCTATTATCAGCATTATTATGGATATAACGATTATTGTTACTACTATTATTAATGGTATTAAGTTTGACCAGTTAGTTGAGGGTTGTACTGTTTGTTCCTCAATGATCGCTTCTATGTTTGATGCAAAAACGAGTTTAACCTCGTATTCCAGGCTCCTAGTTTTAGGGTTTACAAATGATATTCGGAGTAGTAGGCCTGTTTTCTCCTCGAGGAATGCGGTTGTATTATATCCCTTATACGTAGTATGCAGTCGTAAAGCCCTTACCCTATAAGCAACCCTTGTTAAGTTCAATATATAGGTTGTAATGGATACCAGCTTCATCCTAATAGTTGCATAGGCGTAAGGCTTCGCTGGATCTACCCGGGGGATTAACTCGAATACGGGTATGGGCATGTAGATTGTACCATAGCCTTTGCTCCTAATATCATCTACTCGTAGGCCTGCGGGTAGGGGTATTACTTGTAATAGATTGTATTCGGGAAGGGTTGTTTGATCCCTTACCGTTCTAGTTCCGAAGTATGAGATTTCAAGGGTATACATTAATCCCTGAGAGCCTAGGAATACGTCTTTCACCGTTACAGTATAGTATGCTTTCTCTTCTCCGCTGCGGGTTCTGTGGATTATTTCATAGGTTAGGCTAGAACCTTTAGCTAGTAGTTTTTCGAGGTATGGGTTACTGGCTCCGGATACGAATACTGGTGAGACAGCTAGGAGTAGTAAAGCAAATACTGCAATCCAGTTCCCAGCCTTCATCTCAGCGAATCCCTTGCATAAATTCTAGTATCCACATGTATGCCTCCCGGTAATAATCATGTTTTCCATGGATAATATTATTTCGTAACTATCCCCTCCGAACCAGGCTGTTTCTCGATTAATGCTTTAATAATTTTCAATATCTCCTCATGTCTGCTTGGAACCCTTACAGTATATGCTGTGAATT
>WAON01000175.1 GCA_015521265.1 Desulfurococcales archaeon | reverse complement strand
TACACGTAGAACCCGCTTAAAAACAATACAATAACTAAACATAGAAGAGCGTTTTTTAAAGTCCTCCTCTACTCAAATTAGACCAGTAACCAATATAAGACGAGGATTTTTGAACAACTATCCTTAGCTAAAAGCAATATTTGTTACTAGGGGTGCACCGCTCTATTTAATCCTTGACGCTTTACTACGGGTAGGAACCTCAGGCATCTGGATCACAGCGATCCTCTTTAATACTTCCTTTGGAAAATACTTACTTGCATTATAAACAGCGATCTCCACTATCTCACCATCCTCATCAAGAGCCAGCTCGACATCACCAATATCTATCAAATAAGCTAATTTTCCAGACCTACCATAACGAAGCTCATCACCAAATAGAAACCATTTCTTCCCCTTCTTCAAAGCCCATAACACCTACTACTTCAGTCTATATAGATAGCAGCATGTATTTTTTTAACAATCTATCATTGTTAATTACTTTTTTATTATATCTATTATATCTATGTATTTAATTGATCATTTCAAGTTAGGAAATCTTGCTATTTGAATAGTTCACAATAATAACTTTAAGCTATCTTCATGAGTAGTTCATGATACTCAGCATACATGCCTTTTACTCATCGTTATTATGTTAATCATAAGTTAAGTATTGGTTAATGTTTGGATGGAACTATTTTGACTGTTTCTTAATCAATAGTATTGTTTGACTTGTAAGGATCAGCTACTATAATCCTTGAAGACTTCTAAGCTATAGTTTTAAGAGCTTTCCTCGAGGCCTAGGACTAGTAGGCGTCTAACTTTATCCTTGTCCAGTATTCCTTTCTCCCATAGTTCTTTTACGAGGAGGAGTACTTCAGCTAGTTCTGGATCACTTGTTTTTATTACGTATTCCTCTATGGGGACAGCGTATTCTAAGACTGTTTTAGCTAGCGGTTCTAGTTTCTCGGGGTTGAATCCTATATTGTCATAGACGATAATATCATGGCTTTCCAGCTTATCCCTAACCTCTTCCGGTACTGGGTGTTTTGATACTAGTATCGTCTTCTTAGGATTGTATACGCTACGGTACAGTTGGACTACTCTAACTTCGTCCAGCCTAACGCCCCTACGATTACCAGCTTTCTCCATAGCCTCCCTACGAGTAACCCCTAGTACGTCTGCTAATCCATCCCATAAACCCTCAATCCACCTATTCCTCCACTCCTCAGCGCTTAAAGGCTTAGCTAGTGGTCCCTTAACGTCTCGCACTCTCCGGTACCAGTCTGGTAGTTCTTTAAACTCAATTATTAGATCGGGCCTCTTAATCGGGGGTGAAGAATTCGTATCCACAATATCGTATATCCTACCACCATAAACCATCATGTCCGGACGTAGAGCTGTGTAAAGGCTCCAAATACTTTCCAAATCCTTTGAATCACCCCAAGCTAGGGGGCGGGGTGCTTCGATGTAGAAGCTTAAACTACCATAACCGGGATAGTCTACTACTAGGTTTGGGGGTATCCATCTAAGCTTCTGCTTACCGCTACGCTCTAGGCTTAGTATCCGGTGTTCCGGGTAGATCACCCTTGTTCCTTCCCGGTACATCTTGTATAGTAGGGCTAGGAAGCACCAGTTTTGGTAGAGTGTCCTCATATTTGTTTTAAGACTAGTATTGATAGCCATTAAGGCTTTTGCAGCATACTCCTCCTTTCCGAGTTTACCACGTTTATAATCATGTGTGTATATGAATAATTTCTTCTCGAGGTGCCGGCGGGGATCAATTATGAAGCTTTTAAACTCACGGCTATAAGTTATCGAGACGAAGCCGTAAGTATTCCTAACTTCTTCAACCATCTTTTTAAAATAGTCTAGCCAGACATATGCTTCTACAATCCGGGGGCCGAGGTAGCAGTCTACGAAGCAGGATGCTAGTTCTCCACTACTACACTCATCGATACATTTCAGTGCTTTACTAACCCCTCTAGTCTTCCCCATTTTCTAGGCCCTAACCCGTTATGGCGGGATTTTTTTATGTTTTAGCAATAAAATTATTCTACTAGTAAACCATTATATTTAGTATCGTGGTGTTATCGTGTACATTGCAAATATTGATAGTAGCATGTTGAAGGCTATAATCGAGTCTATTAGGACTATATTGATCAAGTGTAAGGAGCTAGATGCACTCTGCTATGATACTCCTGCTACTACAACCCATTTAATGCAGTGTATGGGTTTTAACGAGTACTTCATACGTAAGACTTGGAGGGTTTTCGAGGAAATTAATGGTTTAAGGATAAACATGTACAAGTTCCACGATGTAGAATTCGACTTATTATTTGAACATAGAAAAGAACCGGTTCCAAGATTGAGGGATTCATGTATACCGGTGGATGATGAAGTATGTTATAAGAAGAGGAGTGAATGCATAACCAGCCCACACATCCACTCTTTATACATATATCTAGAGGGGAAGCTTGGAAGGGGAGGATATGTTAAGATCAATGTTGTCAGGCTACTAAGACTCCTACAGATGAAGGATGAAAAACTAACCTATGAATTACTAGACGTTATCGAGAAGTTATTAACTGGTAAGGGGAGCATCCGGAAACTGTACATTTTGGTTTTAAAGATTCTGTTGAAGAATAGGGGCGTTTTAAGCCTTATCCTACCAATGGTTCCACTGGATCTTGAGGGGTTGTTTAAGGCTTCTCCTTTTGCTAGGCTTATCCGGCTCCACACAGATGTTTGAATAATCTACAAGACCCTGTCTTATCACCCATTATAGATTCCACCATTCAATATATTCTATAACAAAGACATAGTTGTATATTGGAGGGTGGTGAGTGATGAGAGTATTATTAACGCTTCCACCGGGAATACACCGCCTAGAAATTTATAGGATTACAGGTATGAAAGCCCCACCCCTGGGCTTAGCATATTTAGCCGCTGTACTAGAAGAAGCTGGTCATAAGGTTAAGATAATTGATACACCAACCCTTGAAATGGAGCCCGATGAGTGGATCAGGGAGGTTAAATCCTGGAACCCGGACATTATAGGCTTCTCACTACTAACACCAACAGCACCCAGGGGGTATAAGGCTGTTAAGCTTGTAAAGGAGGAGCTGGGAGATGATATACCGGTAATCGCCGGCGGCCCCCACCCGTCTTTCATGTTCGAGGAAGCATTGAAGAACGGTTTTGATATTGTTGTTATCGGTGAGGGAGAGTATACTACTAGGGAGCTCGTAGACACTATTGAGAAACACGGCCTCGACCCGGACAAGCTAGCGGATGTGAAAGGTATTGCTTACAGGTATGATGGTAAAGTACAGGTTACACCTCCCCGGCCATTAATAACAAACCTAGACGAAATACCGTGGCCCGCTAGGCACCTGTTACCAATGGATAAATACATGTTGTTCAATAAACCCATACACATAGCCCACGTAATGGCTGGCCGCGGCTGCCCCTATGGCTGCATGTACTGCTCAACCAGCTACTTCTGGGGTCGCAGGGTAAGGTATAGATCGCCCCAGAACGTTGCAGACGAGATAGAGTTCCTAGTTAACAAGTATAAGGTTAAGCAGATAGTATTCGTGGACGACGAGTTCACACTTGTCAAGAGGTTTGTATATGGATTTCTCGAGGAGTTGAAGAAGAGGAAGCTAGACATACAGTTCGCGTGCGGGGCCCGAGTAGACCATATGACAAAACAGTACATGAAGGATCTGTACGATAATGGATGCGTCGTACTATACTTCGGGGTAGAATCCGGTAGCCAGGAGACACTAGACCGTATCGGTAAGAAGATAACACTAGACCAGGCTAGGAGGGTTTTCCAGTGGGTTAAGGAGCTGAAGGGCTTCGCAACGGGTAGCTTTATACTGGGCTTCCCATGGGAAACGATCGATGATATGAAGAGGACTGTTGATTTTGCAGTGGAACTAGACCCTAACTATGCCCAGTTCACTGTCTTAACGCCCTATCCGGGAACACCATTATTCAAGTACGCCGTGGAGCATAACCTGATCGAGGATTGGAACTGGGAACACTACACAACAATCAAGCCAGTTATGAGGGGCTTCAACTTTACAAGGGATCAGCTCGGTAAAATGATCAGGTATGCCTATCGTAAATTCTACCTACGATGGGGCTTCATATATCGGGAGATGAAAGCAGGGCGCTTCTTCGACCTCGCAGGTATCCTTACTAAGGAGCTTTTCTCATGGTTTAAGGAATCCATAACCCACTACTTGAGATGGAGGTGATCACGTGTGAGTAGTGAAGGCGTAACTGAAAACCTAGTCCCAGAGAATGGGAAGAAGGGTGAGAGGGGAGGCCTGGGAGCACTACTCGCAAGCCTCCGCCTATTATTCGACAACCCCGTTAGCAAGATGATCCTCAGGACGGCTACAATACAAACCAGCTGTAGATACGATGGAAGAGAGAAAGAAGCACCACTAATATACCACGCATTATCGATGTATGCCGGAGAACAATTATCCTGCCCAATAACGGCTAGGTTCCTATCATTCTTCATAAACTCGATTATAAAAGTCGGTTTAAAACTACTCCGTGGAGACGAGGAGGAAGCAATACAGGCATTAAAGGATCCAGCCGTGCGTAGGGGGATAGCACTAGTAATGAAGGGGCTTGGACTCTACGGAGTAACAGTACCACAAGAAATGCCGGCCCCATTCCTAATAGTCTGGAACTTCACCAACATGTGTAACCTAAGATGTAAGCACTGCTACCAGAGAGCTGATAAGCCATTGCCTAACGAGTTAACATTGAAGGAGAAACTAATGGTCGTCGACCAGCTCGACAAGGCTGGTGTAGCGGCAATAGCATTGAGCGGAGGAGAGCCGACGATACACCCAGACTTCTACACGATAGTAAAAGCTATAGCTGATCGGGGAATGTATGCGGCGGTAGCAACTAATGGATGGGTATTCGCGGATATTGAGAAGCTGAAGAAGGCTAAGGAGCTGGGCCTGAGATATGTTGAGGTATCAGTTGATAGTGCAGACCCGAAGAAGCACGACTGGTTCCGCGGAGTACCCGGTGCATGGGAGCATGCGGTTAAAGCATTAGAAAACGCTGTAAAGCTGGGGATAAATCATGCGATGGCTACAACTGTTACTAAGGCAAACATAGACGAGATCGAGGATATACTAGACCTAGCTGAAAGCATAGGTGTTAAGAGAGTAGTATTCTTCAACTTCGTCCCAGTAGGTCGTGGTAAGGAGAATATGTGGTTAGACCTAGACCCATTGGAGAGGGAGGAGTTCCTGAGAACGATCTTTAAGGAGATGAAGAAGAGGAAAATTGAAATAGTAAGTACAGCACCACAATACGGCAGGGTCTCCCTACAACTCAGCGGCGGGGAGGAAGTAGCTCCTACGCACTTCTACGTTGGCGGTGACCCAGTCGTTAAAGCAGTAGCAGAATTCGTGGGAGGATGCGGAGCAGGTAGAATATACGCGGGATTACAGCCGGATGGAACGCTAATACCATGCGTATTCCTACCAATACCCGTTGGAAACCTACGAGAAAAACCCTTCTGGGAACTATGGACGACGGCGCCACTATTCAAAACATTAAGGGATCGTAGCAAGCTATGGGGAACATGTAAGATATGCCCATACCGCAACATCTGCGGGGGATGCCGCGCCCGTGCCTACGCATACTTTGGAGACGTGACAGCACCCGATCCAGGATGTATATTAAACATAAAATATTGGAACCAGCTAAAGGAAGAGTCTCTCTCGAAACATGTACACGTAGTAGTGAGGAGGAAATAAATCTAGTTCTTTTTTCAAACCCTATATTAACTCTTTTTTCCAAGGCTTAAATTACATGCTTCACATGATACTATTTATGGGTGATAAGTTATTGTCTAACCTCCCAAGCTGGATATACGAGTTATCGGAAAAGATCCTATTAGAGAGCATTAAGTACCCCACAGTCTTAGGGGAAAGTTATGGGGAACTCGTAGAGTACTATGCTGAAATACTGAAGGATCACGGTATACATGTAACAATTCACAGAGTACCAGACGAATACGTTCGGGATAAACTCTCCGAGGAGTATAATCCGGATAAGCCTAGATACATACTGCTAGCAAGGGTAGGGAGCGGCGATAGAGTCCTACAATTCAACGGACACTACGACGTAGTATTCCCAGGTGAAGGATGGAAGGTTACCGAGCCCTTCAAACCCATAAAGAAAGACGGCAGAATATACGGGCGGGGATCAACCGATATGAAGGCAGGAATAGCGGCTTTCCTATCAGCAATGATATATTTAGCAAATCTAAAAGAAGAACCGAGTATAATCGTTGAAGCAGCAGTAGTACCGGACGAGGAGATCGGCGGCGAAACAGGTACCGGATACCTAGTCAACCAGCTTGGATCGAGGCCTGACTGGGCAGTAATCGCGGAGCCGAGCGGGATGGATAATGTATGGCACGGACATAAAGGACTAGTATGGGCTAGGATAAAGGTTAAGGGTAAACAAGCACACGGATCAACACCATGGCAGGGCATTAACGCTTTCGAGAAGATGGTTTACGTAGCCAAACATCTAATAGAGGAATACCTTCCAGCATTGAAGAAACGGAGGAGCAAATACATATATGATCAGGCTGGAGGAGAATACCCAACAGCAACACTTGGAGGAAAACTCTGGAGCCCCGGCAGTATTAACATAGTGCCTGGAATTGTTGGCTTCAGTATTGATAGGAGGCTAATAATCGAGGAGGATACCGGGACCATTATACGGGAGCTGGAGGAATACATTGAAAAAGCTTCTCGAGAAGCTGGTGCTAATGCTGAGCTAGAGGTTCTACAGAAGATGGAACCTGCATTCACAGATCCAGACTCCGAGATCGTTGAAGCATTATCGACCGCTATTAACCGGGTACTGGGAGTTAAGCCGCGTAGAACTATTTGTGTGGGAGGCCTGGATCTAAGATACTATACTTATAAGGGTATACAAGCCGCAAGCTATGGACCCGGAGAACCAGGCTTGGCTCATAAAACTGATGAATACGTAACCATCGACTCATTACATAGAGCGATCGATGTATACGTTGAACTAGTAAAAACCCTTCCATCATTGACGGGGAAAAGCTAGGCTCCATAAACTGTTTTAACTAGGATTTCAAGGTATTCATCTCGTGAAATATTCCGAGGTACTCTAAGCGTGTAGCATAGTAGGCTTCCGAAGAAAGTCCTCATCTTAACAATCTCCTCTTTACCGCTTTTACCATAAACCCTCTCAGCGATCTTAACCATGCGCTTTTCACATATCTCCCTCAGCTTATCCCTAAGCGTAGGATATAATTCCTCGATCGATACAGTGTGGAGCATTAAATTCCTATACATGGGATTAGTGTATTTATCAAGGTATTTCCCGCCGAGGCAGTTTAGGAGTTCTAAGCCTTTAAGATCGGTTTTCAAACAGTCATTGATAACATCGAGTGGTAAACTCCTAGATGCAACCTCGAGAATCAATTCATCCTTACTCCTAAAATACCAGAATATCAGCCCCTTCGAAACACCAGCTTCTCTAGCAACAAGGGATATTGGGGCTCTGAAATACCCGTATTGGGCGAAAACCCTCATAGCCGCTTCTATTATCTTCTCCCTAATATCTTCTACACGCCTCGTCAATTCGACCACTAAGTACTAATATAGTGGTAAAGGTGTAATAAACCGCTTGGTCAATCCAATACAAAAGGATTTTTGTAGAAAAATCAGTCAGTCTTAAACCTCTCCTCCAACCAGACATTACCGCGCGGATGATAGCCTAAGGCTTCCCAGTAGCCGTCCCGGTATTCATCAATGAAGGTGATCCTATAAACCCATTTAACCCCCTTCCACCCGTAGAGGTGGGGGATTACTATCCTAGCGGGAAACCCGTGTTCCGGGCTAAGCTTCTCTCCATTCATGTACAATGCGAGCAAGGCGTCTTCTGCAAGGTAGTCTTCTAATGGTACTATACTCGTATAACCATCCAGCCCGGTGAAGTAAACCCATTTAGCCCTACTACTAACACGAGCTTCTCGATAGAAGAATTCTAGGGGGACGCCTCTCCATTCAACACCGCGAACACTCCAACCAGTTACACAGTGGAAGTCTCTGCGGATAGTCTTCATGGGTAAACTATAGAGATCACTGATACTATACTCGAGGATTTTTTCAACGAGTCCATCAATCCTTAACCTATACTCCAATGGATCAACTGTGGGCTGACCCAAGATCCTGTAAATAATGAAGTCGGGAATGTATTTCTGGCCCGGAGGCTTATTATCCTCGTTATCCACTATTATCTTACCTAAGCTTTGATCGCTCGTTTCTGCTTCTACTTTTCTAAGTAGACTACTAAGTCTTAACGGTACTACGAAGAGTAGTCTAAACACTTTATCCTTCCACCGGACAATTCTTATTGATACATAGTTTTCCTCATCTTGGTAGAGGCGGTATCGGTAAATGATATAGTCTCCACCTATAGATTCATTATCCATAAAGACTATCCTACCCCTTAAACCGATAATATTAGCGGCTTCTCTCACAATCCTATTAATCTCATCGATTCCGGGTGTAGTAATACCATAATCTACCCTACAATCAATAACCCCAGCAATCCCCTTCTTCCCTAGGGATTTACTGGAAACCTTAATACACTCCAATATCCGGCGCCCATATCCGCTAGTAATTATTTATAACTATGTTTTAGCTTCTTAAAAGTGGATGATGGGCTGGATAAGTATTATCAGGGTTTGGAGATTATTGGTGCTGCTGATTGAGCGTCGTATCTAATCGTGGTGCATTGCTAACGCTTTATGGGTATACTGTGCTTCGTGGAGTTGGTAGGTCCGGCTTCATGATATTGTTTCCATTATACATACTATCGATAGGGTATAAGACAAGCGATCTGGGAGGAATAGCTATGATCGCATCCGGACTAATGATCCTCCTCCTACCACTATTCGGATACCTCGTAGATCACGGGTATGCTGCTGAAGTAATGTTTATATCCGGATTGTTCATGGGTGGATCACTAATTATACCCGTCTTAAACAATTCATATCCACTCCTAGTAGTCTCATACATGATCTCCATGCTTAGCCTAATGGTTTGGTCACCCTCGAGGAATAGGATTGTCGGATACATTGTTATGGAGAAGTATATGGGTAGAATATATAGTTTATTCATAATACTCTTCAATCTAACAAGATCGATTACATCATTCACAATAGGTAGAACAACCTATATAGGCTATGGGACACTAATGATCATTATCGGGGTGATCTCACTAATAGGATCAATTATCACATATATAGCACTAATACTGAGTTATAGGGAGAAAAACGTTAGAACTACTGGTTGGGCAGGTTTACTCGATGGATATAAGGCTATGATTAGTTTTCCCAAGAATCTTCTACCCCTAATAGTGTTTTCTCTAACGGATAGTTTTGCGTGGAGGCTCTGGTTCCCTCTCCTTAATTCTTATTTTAAAGAGTATAGGGGTTTAACCGATCCTGAGATCGGTGATTATAACACGTTAATGGGTTTATCAATGATGTTCACCGCTTATGGTGCCGGCCATATAACTGATCTTATAAAACCGTTAAGGGCATTAATGATCTATGAAGTTATAGGGGCTACGGGCCTGATACTATTACAATTCGATTACCCCTTGATAATGGTTTCCAGTATATTCCTAGGATTCAGCATAGCATTCTGGGTTTCAGCATACAACACGTTAATTACAATACTACTAGGACCCCACCGGGTCGGTAGGTTGAGGGCTTTAACCGATAGCGCCCGCTCCCTAGCCGGGATTCCTTCACCATATATAGGCGGTTTATTAATGACTATTAACCCGCTATTAACATTTACACTTAGCATAGTTTTAATGATTGCATCAATAACACCGCTGTCTAAATTGTCCAGTACGGTTATCGGGGGTGAGGGCAATTGGTGATTAAGCATCAGAGAATTATCGAGGATGAGTCGACGAGGAGGATAGGCTTCTTATCCCGCCTAGTGAATTTTCTCGAGGACGTATATGAAGATGCTGAGTGCACCGACCTATACTACACTATTACCTCGATGGAAGAAGAGAGCGTTGTAGTTGAGGGAGTAAATTGCAAGTACCCGTTAAGTGAAAGTATCGAGGTATTCATGGATAAGTATGACTTATACGTTGAAGAGGGGATCGGTAGGGATCACTACACGGAGCTCTACGATATAATAGTCCGAACTTATAGGGAGACACTACACTATACTATGAAGAACTATGCAACCCGCTCAATACAGCAGCACGTAGAGTATTATCTAGGAATACTATTTAGTGGTAAAGCATTCCTAGTCGAGGGCGAGGAGGATAGAGTCATTATCCCAGGCGGGCTCAATCAGTGTTTTGCAGCTCATACACATCCATCAAACCTACCAATACCTAGCCGTGCCGATGTAAGGAGTATTACAAACTTATTCCTTGATAGAGGAATTGGACACGTTATTGAGACTGTTGGGCCCAGCCTTGCTATTTATAGGAGGGCTCCGCTGAGGATTGAGGATTTGGAAGCACTTAAAACGCTGGATAGGTACCGCAGTATTGAAGAATTATTCCGGGTTCTAGGTGGTCTTGAATCTATTGCTGTAACTTATCTCTAATACAATCTAGTCCCTTGTTTAGACTATTGTCTAAGATGACAACGTTAAGAATCGAGTCATGGTCCATGGTCGATAGAAATAGTGGGATAGACAAGGTTTTAAAGCATGCTAGTTAATCAATAAATGGATTCCAGTACGGGGATGGATCAATAGTAATCTCTGCGGTGTCTAACGCCTTGACTTACAGGATACTCATAGCGAATCGCGGAGAAATAGCTGTTAGGATTGCCCGCAGCGTTAAAGAGCTCGGCTACACTCCTCTAGGAATCTACACCCGAGTCGATAAACAGGCTCTGCATAGGAGGTTTATGGCTGAAGACGCCGAGATCCCGAGTTATCTAGATATGGATGAGATAATTGATGCCGCTATCAGGCTTGGAGCAGACGCTATACATCCCGGATATGGGTTCCTCAGTGAGAACCCGTTATTCGCTGAAAAAGTCATTAATAAGGGATTAATATTCATAGGCCCACCACCCGAGATCATGAGGCTTGCAGGCGATAAAGTAGCGGCTAAAAAACAGGCTGAGGAAGCAGGCATACCAACCCTACCATACATGGTAGTCGAGGAGCCGGAGGATGTCATCGAGTTTGCCGAGGAGCACGGATACCCGGTAATCATTAAGGCTGTTGGAGGCGGTGGAGGAATGGGTATGAGGATTGTTAGGAGCAGCGGGGAAGCCGAGGACATGTATGAGCAGGCTAGGAAAGAAGCTGAAAACGCTTTCAAGGATCCAAGGCTCTACGTTGAACCATACATTGAAAACCCTAAGCATATCGAGGTGCAGATACTCGGTGATGGGGAGAACATCATACACCTGTACGAGAGGGATTGCAGTATTCAGAGGAGACATCAAAAGATAATAGAGGAAGCCCCCGCAGTTGTATTATCGAGTAAGGAGAGGAAAGCTCTTCTAAGCGATGCAGTTGAATTGATGAAACACATAAAATACGTAAACGCTGGAACGGTTGAAATGCTCTACGATATGAAGCGTAAAAAACACTACTTCATGGAGATCAATGCCCGCCTACAAGTCGAGCACCCGGTAACAGAGATGATTACCGGTGTAGACATCGTTAAACAGCAGATCAAAATAGCCCTAGAGGGGGTGTTACAGCTTAAACAGAGAAGTATCAAAATGCATGGACACGCAATAGAAGCAAGAATAAACGCTGAAAACCCTCTATCCCTAATGCCCTCACCGGGCAGGATAACGAGGTACCTCGAGCCCAGCGGGCCGGGTGTTAGGGTTGACTCCGGCATTGCCTACGGGGTCGACGTGCCCGGCGAGTATAACCCGTTGATAGCCAAGCTTATCGCATGGGGTATTAACCGTGCTGAAGCAATTAATAGGCTACACAGAGCCCTAAATGAGTACTTGATACTGGGTGTTCAGACGAATATCCCCCTCCTAAAAGCAATTATTGAAAACCCGGTTTTCCGCAGAGGCCTCCACACGACTAGGTTTATGGAG
>WAON01000174.1 GCA_015521265.1 Desulfurococcales archaeon | reverse complement strand
GTTCCTGGTAGGACTGATAGAGCGTTTTATAAAGTATTTTTAATAAAGGCCTTTAAGAATAACCCATGTACGCAAGCTATTGATATGGATCGTAGGGATCTAAGGGAGCGTAAAGAGACCGTTCTTAAAAGGATTTTACCATTCATAGAAAACAGTAGTATTATTAAAGGATTATCATTACTAGAAATAAAGTCGACGAAGAGTGATAGATCCGTTTACATTGTTATTATTCCATCCGAGATACAAGTAACTATGAAGGCTAAACAGCTTCTGGATTATTTCATGGGGTTAAGGGGTGTTGATAGCTTAATAGATACTATAGTAGTGATAGACGACGCTGAGGATAAAACTTTTGAGGATAAACTAAACAGTTATCGAGATGCACTTTACCCTATAATCATTAAAGGGAAGTTAGTAAAAAGGGGATGCTATTTCGAGCTTTACTTTTTCAATAAGCCTGTAACTTTCAAACTACTATTTATTGTTCAGGGTTTAAAGGAAGTGGATGTAGTTAATAAGCATGCGATTGAGGATTTTGTACTATATCTATACTTGGAGGAGCTTAAAAGTAAAGCTTACGATTCATGTATTAATATTTTCGGAACTCCTAATGGAAAGGGATATCATAAAAAATTGGCTATGCTAATAGCATTGTCAAAATGCTATATCAGTCTTGAAGAATTGTTTTTTAATTCGATGACCCATGAAGAAATCGATAGATTGAAAAGACTCCACGACGGCTTAAATGAAATAATAGAAGCCACAACTGCACTAGTAATTTAAAGCGCCTTGAATACGCCTTGTTAGGTATTATAATTATTATGATTATGGTGAAAATTAAAGATAAAACTCGATCGTATCATGCTTTTTCCTAATATAGTAGAAACTTATCATGCTGTAAATAGGAAAAACTAAGAGCTGATCAGCTTACATGCTGCCCAAAAAGGGTAGTATAGGGATGAAAAATATTCTTTAGCTTAGGTTCATTATCGTTATGTTTTCGAGGCTGTCTCGGTTTATTACTTGTATTTTGCTCGGTGATATTAAGTAGTATTTATCATCTATGTATAATGCCCTACCAGCACCTGGTAATCCTACTGCTTTTTCTAGGTGTAGCCTGTGGTTTCTTAGGCTTATTATTAGGAATCCATCCGTGTAGTAGCCGCTCCATCCCTTGAAGGTGTAGTATCCATAGATCCACATCGGGTTTCCTATCGGTATTATTATCCTCATTTTCTCCATGTCTAGTAGGAATGCGTGGTAGTCTCTAAGCACCGGGCTGGTATAGTCTGGTACTTTAAGTATTGATACCGGCTTAATACTCCTTGGATCCCTTAAATCATAGATTTCTATCTTCAATCCCCAGCTATTAGATACTCCTACTCCTAACACGTATCCTCCTGGTAGTGGGTGTAGGTATTCACTGTAGCCGAGCTCGTGTAGCCAGCCTATGATTTCTGGGTGTTTTGGATCGGTTATGTTTATAGCGAATAATGGATCTATGCGGCGATAAGTTACTAGTAGGAATAAACCATCCAGTAGCCGGGCTGCTTTAATGTCTTCACCAACAGCTATATGGGTTATACTCGAGACTATTGATACATTACTAGTATTTATTACGTAGAGGGCGTTATCCGTTATAGTTGGTGTTAAACCTATATCGGGCACTACTACTAATGACTCATTCCCCGATCCGGGAGTGCCCGGTATTGTCATGTTGACGTATCTTCTAGTATTATCCTCGATGACTAGTATAGATTCTTGTCCATTCTTATAATTCCAGGCTGCTAAGTTGTAAGTGTTGATCATGAATACTGGTCTCAGTATTCTACGGTTTAATGCAACGTATAGGAAGCCTCGATCATCCATGTCTATGCAGAACTGATCCCTCAAAACACCTCTAAGTGTTTTACTGCCGATATACTTCATCTCCAATCCTTTAACGTGGAAGAAGTATAGTGTTGTATTTGTTGATAAATGGTATTTTCCAAGGATCCCCTTAACTTCTTCCTCTAACTTAGTGATCATGCTTTTATTCTTCCACTGAAGCTTCTCGGCAAGTGTGTTAGCTAGTAGCTGCCTAGCCTGGATAATCAGGTTCTTCTCCAGTAACTTCTTGATCTCCAGCCTGGTGTCCGGTGGAATCATGCTGGTATTCTTTACTATGATCGTTATAGCTTTTTTCAAAGCCTCCATGTAGAGGTTTGCTTGGTGGCTTGAAGCTATTACCAGTGTATTATTCTTCAAGTAGATCTTGCTTCCCGGGTCTGATAGTATTGATATTGCCGAATAATCACCGGTTTTAACATTGATTGATGTAATAGTATTATAGTATTCTACGAGTGTACCATTACCGGGTAACACGATGTTCCCTGGGGGTAGGGGTTTATCGTTAACTACTGGTACTGTGAATACTTTCTCACCGGTAAATGCTAGGGTGCTTGTAACAATGTATAAAGTACCTCCTTGAAGCCTAGCATCGAGGTATGAGCCGGTGATGTTAATAGTGTATAGTAGTGTTGGATTGTAGGGGTCTGATACCACGTATACAGTGATCAATGTTAGGGGCTGGGATGGATAATACTTTTCGATGACTAGGCCGTTAAGCTTCATAATCGAGTATGTACCTATGCTCTTAGAAGATAATACTACTAGTAGGTTCTTGTAGAGGAATAACCCCCTAAGATCCCCGTCAAACCCTATAGTCGAGGATACCGTGTAAGTAAATGGGTTTACAATATATATCCTCGAGTAACCAGCTACAGTTATTATTTCACCATTAGTCTTAACATAATCCGGCTCATCAACCCCCCGGACTTGTACATTAGTTGTAGAATACTCCGAGCTACTAGTCTCCTGCACGGGCCCAGCCGCGTAGCCTTCCCTAGTCCCTGCCCCCAGCGTCTGGCTCTCCGGGATAATCGTGTATGCTGCGAAGGGTGTTAGGGTTACTAAGGGCTGGATCCTCGATGCTTCAATTGATCCCTCCAGTCTTAACAGTGAATGCGTTGATAGGTAATTATACAGTCTAGTATAGTCTTCGAAGCTTTCAAGCCCCCCGGTAACTGCTAGGCTCATCGTGTTATTTACTAGTCGGGGCTTTACACTGGTTGAACTACTTAACTGTATGTTCTGCTCGGGCACGTATAACCCTATCAATGGTATTAGTACACCTATAACGACCGCTAACGCGGAGAATAATAATAGCCTTGAAGCATCCATTACTGATCACCTCCAAGTCTTATATGTGGGCATCGTTTACACTTATAATTAATTAATAACCAGTACTGTACAGTTAGTTGAACGATCAATCCTCTACGAGCCTCCTCCAAGCCTCCAATCCCTCGATCAATAATAGTGCTGAAGCCGTTCCTGATGATGCTATGGCTACTACTGCGTCATAGCTAATATTCATCGTCAACGCGATCTTCAACAGCTCGCCTATCACTATTCCGAGGAAGAAGAGGCTGTAAATGAATAATCTGGGTATTAGCTTTGAGCCTATGTAGATGTAGCCCCTGATACTAATCCTTCGAGCTACGTAGTACCCGTTACTCCCCCTCTCGAGGACTCCTGAATCTACGAGTTTCTTTACATGATAGTGTACACTGCTGGGGCTAGCACCGATACCTGCTGCTATCTCCCTAATAGTCTTAGGCTCATCACTGTTGAGCAGGTATAAGTAGATTCTCAGTGGTAAACCGGTGAGACTATCTTCCCCCCTATTCTTAACAATCGCCAAAACATTATACACCATTGATAACTATAATCAATGTATATTGATAAATCCTAACGGTAACCTTACTTGTTCGAAGATTTGAACAGTTATCTGTATCATTGTTTAGCCGCGGGTTTTAAGCTGGGTGAAACCTGTTAAGTATTAATTTGCATGCTGGAAATCTATGGT
>WAON01000173.1 GCA_015521265.1 Desulfurococcales archaeon | reverse complement strand
GCTTTCCCTACAGGTAATCCTCCAGTACCTCCCCGCATCTTTACTCGCAATCTTCTCCCTTTCATCAATTACTCCTACCCCACCCCCTTCCCCTCTCGCATTAATATATTTAATAGCTAAATCAACCATTTCCTCGTAGAAATCAAGTATGCTGTAATTCGCTATTCTCAAATGTAGCTTCCAATCCTTTAGATTAAGGATTCGGCAAACCTTTACAGTCCCAACAATGCCTTCCTCTAATTCTTTAGCAAGACCACTGCTGACTAGTAGTAATGGTGATATATAGATGGAGGACAATACTACTGCTTCACTAATAAAAACTGGAAGACCAGTCTCAACTAGTAGATGGGAGAGTTCAGCAAGGGGTTTAACCGGGTATGAGAGCTTCCTGAAAACCTTCTTTTCAAAATATTCCATTCCAAGATAGCTTGAAAGACTTGGAGGGATTCCTAGGTTTCTATAGTGAAACCTTTTACTTAACCATTCAATACCCTTAATAAACCCTTGATCTCCTGGATCGAATAATACAACCCCCCTTAAATTCTTCACCAATTTAACATAGCTAGTAAAGAATACCGGGCTAGGCTCCACGACCACCACCATAGCGGCATAGCTCCCTTATAGGGCATTTATTACATAGGGGGTTTCTAGCCCTGCAAGTCCTCCTCCCATGGGTTATTAGTAATAGGTGTAGTTCTACATAGTTTTCCGGCGATGTATTCTCCATCCACCACTTCGATAATACCATGTAATTATTCGATTTAATGTATCCGAGCCTATTAGTTATTCGTCGAATATGAGTATCAACCGGGAAAGTCTTTTTACCGAAGTACTGGGACAATATTACATCGGCTGATTTAACGCCTATCCCCGGCAGCGACATTAGTATCCTCCTACCCTCCTCGACTCCAGCCTTCTCAATCTTCTCCTTGATCTCTTCCTCGAAGCCCGGCTCAGCGAATAGCTTCGCTAACTCATAAATATTCCTAGCCCTGACCCTATACATTCCCGCAGGCTTTATAGCATCCATTAAGTCCCCGATACCCCGCTTCAATATTTCAACAGGTTTGAGGGGGTTACCATAACGGGCTAATAGTCTCTGATAAGCCCTTATAGCGTTCTTATCACTAGTATTCTGGCTAAGCATAACGCCAATAATAAACTCGAACAAGGATTTACTACGGAGCCTAGGCGCTATAAATTCCGATAAGTCCAGTTTGTAGGTTTTTCTAAGTTTTTCAAGTATTAAATCTCCTAGTTTCTCAGTCAATCATAACCCACCCGTATAGATGATCATTTATATTCCTGTATTCCTCTATTACTTTCATTTTAGTAATGAATAATAATAATCCGTATTCAATATACCCGTATCAATTGAGAGAAACTAGACTCATTAGAGAGTATTGGGTGATGTATTTTGGTTTTAAAGGTTGAAGTGATTGTTTCTAAGAGGGCTTACTTACTCGGTGTGCTTTATGATTTATATCATGTCCCCTCGTTGATCGAGAATGATCACTTATATGTTTTGAATGCTGGAGAATTATCCAAGTTCTTCTATGTTGGAATGATGCTTGATAAATATGGCTTGTGGAGGAAGGCTTTCGAATCGGTAATAGGTTTAAGCAGTGATTATGAATCCGAGAAGTATCTTGAAATACTTGACGATATAGATATTTATCGCTGGGACTTGTTGAAGGCTGAACTCGAATTACTTGCATCAAAACTCATAACTAACATATACCCCAATATTAAGCCGAAGCTTCTAGAAGCTTTTAAGAATATACTCGGTATCGATAGAGTTTTCAAAAAATCATTCATCATTATAGGGCTTAACCCGTTTAAAGGCTTATTCGGAAGCCTACCAGTATATAATGGGGAAGAATACGCGGTAGCTACAACCATCACTAACCTAAACGTTAAACCCGAAGAAATACTAGATTTAACTATACACGAGCTACTCCATGGATTAATAAGAGTAAACAACATACCAATACCGGAGCAGTACGAGGAGGAATTCATCGATATACTAACACCTGAAGGGTTCCTCTCAAAGCACCTAGGATTAACGGGAACTGTTAAATCTAGTGAAAGCCCCCTCTACCCAGTAGTAAAAGCTTATTTTGATGAAAAACAGTTTGAGAGAGGGGTATCACTAATAGGGTATTTGAAGAATAGGCTAAACCAGACATATCACCTGTAAAAACAATGGGTTAATGCGTAGAAGGATAGCGGGAAATAACCCTTGTAGGTATGAGGGTGTTTTCATGGAGAAAACTCTGTGTATGAAGAAGCCCACTAGAGCTCTCAGCGGTGTTACAGTAATAGCCGTAATGACACACCCCCTACCCTGCCCCTTCAACTGTGCATACTGCCCCGGCGGTCCGGGATGGAATGCTCCTAAAAGCTATTTTGGAAACGAGCCGGCTTTGAGGAGGGCTAGGAGGAACGGCTTCCACCCCTATCGGCAGGTGCATGAAAGACTGCGTCAATACATTTATCTAGGCCATAGACCCTCCAAGATCGAAGTAATAGTTATGGGTGGAACATTCCTCGCAACACCGAGGAGGTATCAGGAATGGTTTATAACAATGATCTATGAAGCGCTGAACAGGTTCCCAGGCCCTGAACCGCCTAGAAAATGGGATCTAGTTAGTGCACAGCTTAGAAATGAAAGGGCGAAGTATAGGTGTGTCGGGCTAACTATAGAGACGAGGCCGGATTACGGCTATGAAGAACACGCTGATATAATGCTAAGCTATGGTGCTACACGCGTAGAATTAGGAGTACAATCGATCTACGACGATGTCTTAGAGAGGGTTAACCGGGGCCATGGTGTGAGGGAGACTGTTAAGTCTACGAGGATACTGAAAGATGCAGGCTTCAAGATAGTATACCACATAATGCTTGGCTTACCGGGTAGCGATCCTGATCGAGACGTTGAAATGATAAGGGAAATCTTCGAAAACCCGGATTTCAGGCCGGATATGTTGAAGATATACCCGACTGAAGTAGTAGTTGGGACAAAACTCTATGAATGGTGGAAGAAGGGACTCTATAAACCATACGATGATGAGAAAGCTATTGAAACAATATGTAGAATGTACAAGTATATACCCAAATACGTCCGCGTAATGAGGATTAGGAGAGATATACCTGCACAAGAAGTAGCTGCTGGAACTAGGAAGGCTAATCTGAGAGAATATGTTGAGAAAAAATGTATCGAGGAAGGAATACCGATCAGGGAGATTAGGTTCCGGGAAGTTGGGAGGCAAGCCTATAAGTTCGGCAGATATCCAGATCCCAAGTATGTAGAGATCACGAGGACAACATATGAAGCAAGCAGGGGGATCGAGGAGTTCCTAGCAGTAGAAGATACAAGAAACGATATAATCATCGGATTCCTAAGAATGAGGATCCCTAGTAGTCAAGCTCATAGGCCGGAGATAGACGAGCATACGGCAATAATAAGGGAACTACACGTTTACGGGCTTCAACTACCAGTGGGTGAGAAGGGTGATTCATGGCAGCACCGAGGCTGGGGTTCTAGGCTACTACTAGAAGCTGAAAGGATAGCGGTTGAAGAATACGATGCTAGAAAGATGATCATTATAAGCGGTGTAGGAGTTAGAGATTATTACCGCAGATTTGGATACTACAGACCAATGAATAGCCCATACATGCATAAAAACCTTAGATAAACACGGGTGAGGTATAGTGGTCCATGAATGGGCATTAGCGGAGGCAATCGCTGAATACATTGAACAGCAAGCTAAGGGTAGGCCGGTTAAAAAACTAGTAATATCGCTAGGCGTTCTTCAAAGCATTGATCGGGAGATCCTGGACTTCGCATTGAAAAACATACTCGATGAGAGAAATGTGAGAATAGGATCGATCGAATATGTCGATGAAGAAGTAGTGTTAAGATGTAAGAGGTGCGGTTATGAATGGAAGCCTTCAATGAATGAAGTAGACGAGTCTATTAGGGAAGCAATTCACTTTGTACCCGAAGCCGTTTATTCATATTTTAAATGCCCCCGTTGCGGAAGTAGAGACTTCGAAATAGAATCTGGTAGGGGAATAAGTATTAAGGAGATGGTATTCGATGAACACCCAAAGTGATCCTAGACTGCTAGTAATACCCCAACGCTTAGCTGGAGTAAAACACATAGTACCAGTAATGAGTAGTAAGGGTGGCGTGGGTAAAACACTATTATCAACACTCCTAGCACTAGCAGGAGCAGATAAAAAACTGAAAGTAGGACTCCTAGACCTAGACTTCACTAATCCGTCAACACATATAGTTCTAGGAATAGATCCCGCATCTATTCAGCCCGTTGAAGAAAAAGGAGTTATACCTCCGATAATACACGGAATAAAATATATGACACTAGCAATATACACTGGCGAAAACCCTACCCCCCTACGAGGAAGTGCTATCAACGATGCCTTCCTCGAGATACTAGCAATTACTCGCTGGGGAGAACTAGACTATTTATTCATAGACACACCCCCCGGTTTAAGTGATCCACAATTAAACCTACTAACATACCTCCCGAGTAGGATTGAGCCATTAGTAGTAGCGACGCCAAGCCCCCTCGCAATTAGAAGCGTTGAGAAGTTATTGAAAGTACTTATTGAAGGCAATTATAAGATCACAGGATTAGTCGAAAACATGTCTAATAATAGTAAACTATTAAAAATCGCTGAAAAATACAATGTAAAATACCTAGGCTCAATACCATACTATAATAACATAGATGGGTTAATCGGAAATTTAGAAGCCTTGCGTTCTTCCCAATTTTATGGGAAAATAATACATATACTCAAAGGAATAATACGTGCATGAATATACAACAACCGTATTGAATAGTTAAGTATTAATATCAACGAAATAATAAAGATAGGGTTAAAGAATGTTTATCCCGGGGATGATAATATTTTGCCTGCACTTAGTGAAGCTGCTGAGGAGCTACTGCGTAGCATACCTTTTAGAACTAATGCAATCCTTAAAGGTGAAATAGTATTTTCAAGAGAACTTGTTTCGCCAATTGAAATTGACGAAGTTATCGTGGAGTATAGCGATATATTATACATAACAATAGAGGCAGGTGTCAATGATTACTACCATATATTGTCAATAAATAAGAATATAATTGGCTGTATCAACGAGCTAAAATCTATTGAAG
>WAON01000172.1 GCA_015521265.1 Desulfurococcales archaeon | reverse complement strand
GTATAGAGATAAGGACAGGATTCAAGTATTGAAACAAGTTTTAAACTTCTAGGACTTTTTCATGGTTGAATTTAAAAATTTTGAAATGTAATAATACTTTACTGGAAAGGGGAAATGGTGAGGAAGTATGATACTCTTCGATTGGGGAACGTACAATGCATTAAACACTTTACTAAAAGCTTCGATACTTGGTATGAGGCTGACAGAGATACCACCATGGGATTTCTCGAGAAGGAGTAGAGGGCCGGAATACTTCGAAGCATATAGGGATTTCGCAAAGAAAGCCTTCACAACCATTATAGCCCACGGCCCATACTACAACCTAGTAACAGACTCTCCAGAAATAGAAAAGAGGATTGAGAAAGCGCTTAAAGCAGCTATTAAAAAGGCAGCAGCTGCTGGTGCGGATGTATTCAATATGCATATAGGATGGCGAGTATTCCTTGATGAGAGAGATCTAGAAGCAGTTGCAGCAATCGTTAAGAAACTATTGGAAGCAGCTCCGGAAAACATGTTCATTAGCCTTGAGACGACTTATACTAGGAGGCAGATCGGTAGTTTAGACGAGATCAAGAAGATCATTGAAATGGTGGGCTCCGAGCGTGTAATACCAAGCCTGCAGTTAGAGAACGTGTTTATGTATGAGAAAAGAGTAGATCAGCATGGAAACTTTATACAAGCCGATAAAGAAACAAATAAAGAATTCTGGCTAGGAATACTTAGAAAAGCACTAGGGATCAGCAAGGGATTCCTAAGCCTACGATTCAGCCAAGTAACAGGCGTATACTTCGGTAGAAGACTATTAAAGAAGAGAGTACCCCTGGGTAAAGGCTATCCAAGCATAGAACCACTAGCAGAAGCACTAGCAGAGTTCATGGTTAAAGAAGTTAGACAGAAAGGAATATCCCTGAGAATGCACATCATATACACCGGCCCACCAGAGACAAAGTATGAAGACACTATAACCCTATATGCAGAAATAATGAAGAGGGTAGTAAAACACCTCTAAACCCAACTAGTTTTTACCCACAACTATTCCTATTCAAAACATGGTGCATGAGGAATTTGAAAAAGTACCAGTTAAAGCTAAAGCCTAGAGACTACCAGGTTGAAGCAGCTAAATGGGCTCTGGGAAGGGATGGCGCAGTAATCGTAATGCCCACTGGTAGCGGTAAAACACTCATAGCACTCCTGTGGAGTAAAGAACTCCTCGAGAAAGGAGTTGTTAAAAGGATCCTAGTACTAGAGCCTACAAGGATCCTTGTCGAACAGACTGCTCGCTACTACCGGAGGATTATGGGTGAAAACGCTATACCAATACATGGAAAATACCAGCCGGAGAAGAGGAGGAGTCTATGGGCTAAGGCGAAAATAGCTGTTGCAACACCGGAGACAGCTTATAACGATTACGAGGAAATAATCCGGAACGGTTATGATGCGGTGATAATCGATGAGTGTCATCACACAACTGGTAAAGACGCCTACGCATTATTCATGAAAAAGACCCGGGGGATATTCAAGAAGAAGCTCGGATTATCAGCATATATACCGCCAAGTAGGAGGGCGGAGATCAGTAGTGTTATCGGAGAAATTAGAGAATGGAGCTGGCTGGATAAAAGGATTAAGAAGTATGTTCCAGAATGGATTGGGGAAATCTATGAAGCAGAACTCAACGATGCCGAGAAGAAAATCCTGGAAGAACTAGAGGCAACGAGGCTCTCCTACACTGGCAGGGAGAGAATGCTCGTAAACCTAGCAATAAGGTGGTTCGTACGAGACGGTGCACTAGCATTAATGGAAAGCCTTGAGAAGGAGACCCGGCTAGCAGGGCTTATATCACACATTAAACCCCTCCTCGAAAAACCAGGGGTCAGGCCTCTACATAAACTAGACTCGTTGAAGAGGATTCTCCGAGACCATGAAGGCTTCGAGAAAGCAATAGTATTTGTTGACCGAGTAGTAGTTTGTAAGCGTATAGCGGAAGAACTACCAGTCTACAATCCCGTAGCAATATATGGGAAGGCTAAGATGAAGACTGATATTAGGAAGATATTAATGAAAGCAGTGAAGCCAGACACTAAGCTAATAGTATCAACATCAGCCGGGGAGGAAGGATTAGACCTGCCCGAAGCCGATCTATTAATAATATGGAGTAATATAGCAAGCCCCCTAAGATTTATACAGAGGCATGGTAGAATACTCCGACTCACTGGTGTAAAGAAGCTTAAGTTTGTAACCTACATAGTAACACCGGATACTCCAGATATGGACAGCCTTATAGACTCTCTAGAACTAGCCCGTAGAAACGGCATAGATATACCAATAGATGAGGAGACCCTAGAAGCATTGTGGAGGAGAACAACTAGGAACAGGATCCTATCAGTAATAGACAATAAACCCCTACCCTTGGAGTGGATAGCAGAACTAGTAAACATGCCTCGAGACATGGTTAGGGAAGGACTTAGAAGGCTTTCAGAAAAGGGATACGCCTACTACATATATACACATCATGGAAAAACATACTTCACAAGAAACAGCATACATCAATTGATCGAGGAGTACGGGGAATACCTAGATCCAAGCCCAGACCTGGAAGCAAAGATAAAACCATACATTAACCACTCAGAGTTAAAAGCAGTTAAGGGAAGATACCGGCAAACCCGAAACAGGCTGGCTAAAATACTGGGAAAGACAGGGTATTTTACGCGGATAACAGCAACTCTCCAAGTACCCCTACCTACCGGTGCTCTCCAGCAGTTAAACCTACATTACATTTACAGGATCGATGACGAGGAAATACTTGACATCGTGCTGAGAAACATATATTCCGCACACAAATACTACAAATACATTACACCAGTGATCCAGCATGGCTAAACTATACATTATCGGCTCCGGGCTCGAATCGGAGGAAGGTTTAACACCGTGCGAAGACTATTCAAACACTAAATGCAACGATAAGTTTTCATGCGGCAACATTCCAAGGAGAATCCTCTCAATATATAATTGTTTAATAGAGGAGTTAAGGAATAAGCAAGACAACATAGTACTTGTTACAAGCCCGAGATGCTTATTTAGATGTATAGAATTAGAACCCAGAGTTAAGAAGAGGATTTACCTATTCACGAACTGTATAGAATGCGAAGACTGTGTATGGGATTCGAGGCAACAGATGATCAGTAGACCGGTTATGCAGAGATTATTAAAGGACTTAAACAATATCGATGAAATAATAATACTTGGATCACAGCCATACATAACCCCCGCAGCACTGATACCATTAATAGGAAAATACTATGGTAAGCGCGTAGTAGTCGTAAGCAGTAAGTATAATAACTATATGGGCATCGCTGATGAAATAGTAATGTCTACAGCTACTAGATACTTAGAAGAACAATGTAGGGGATAGCTTCAAGACCCGGAGATTATACCTGGGAATAATCCTTAATATCTAACATTTATGTTAATCAAGTCATGAATATATACACGTATAAATGCGGGAGAAGGAATATAGGCGATCACAATGATCGATGAAGGAGTAAAAGCACTATTTAATCCGAGAAGCATCGCAGTTATAGGTGCTAGCAGACACCCGGGAAAAATAGGCTACACCATCCTCAGGAACATACTAGACTATGGTTATAAGGGGAAAGTATACCCCGTAAACCCTAAAGCCGATGAAATACTCGGCTTGAAAGCTTATAAATCAGTACTCGATATTCCCGACGAAGTAGACATGGCTATAATAGTAGTCCCCGAGAAAATTGTTTTAAAAGTTGCAGAAGAAGCCGGTAGGAAAGAGGTAAAGGTTCTAGTAGTTATAACATCGGGGTTCTCAGAAGTAGGAAACGTTGAGGCGGAAGAGAAACTAGTTGAAATCGCGCGTAAATATAACATGAGGATTCTGGGGCCGAACATTTTCGGAATAGCCTATACACCATTAAACCTAAACGCAACCTTCGGGCCGAACGAGCTAAAACCAGGTCCAATAGCCTTCATATCCCAGAGCGGTGCGCTGGGAATAGCATTAATGGGATGGACTATCATGGAGGAAATAGGTGTTAGCGCAATAGTAAGCATGGGTAATATGGCGGATATAGATGTTGTTGATGTATCTGAATATTTGGCCGAGGATCCTAATACGAAGGTTATAACGATCTACCTCGAAGGACTAAAACCAGGAACCGGTAGGAGATTCGTAGAGGAAATGAAGAAGATCACGAGGAAGAAGCCGGTAATAGTGATTAAAGCCGGCAGGAGTAAGAGGGGAGCAGCAGCTGCTGCAAGCCACACCGGTAGCTTAGCTGGAAGCGACCAAGTATATAGTGCGGCATTTAAACAAGCGGGTGTATTGAGAGCACTCACAACCGAGGAAATGTTCGACTGGGCCCGCGTATTCGCATCACAACCCCTACCAGAAGGCGAAGAAACAATAATAATAACTAATGGTGGAGGAGTAGGAGTACTAGCAACAGATGCGGCGGAGGAGAACGGAGTAAAACTACTAGATCCAAGTCCGGAGCTTAAAGAAGCATTTAAGAAAACAATGCCTTGGTTCGGAAGCCCGAAGAACCCGGTAGACTTGACTGGTCAAGCAGTCGTCGAAAACTATGTTGAAGCCCTAAAAATAGCCTTCGAATCACCGGAGATCCATAATATCATAGTATTATACTGTCAAACAGCAATACTCGATCCGAGGGAGCTGGCTCCAGCGATCATAAAAGTTGTTAGAGAATACAACAACAAGAAGCCGATCGTGGTTGGAATGGTTGGAGGAATAGAAACCTATGAGGGGATGAAGATACTTAAAAAGAATAATATACCAGCATATCCAAGCCCGGAGAAAGCAGTTGTAGCATTATCAGCACTAATAAAGTATAAGAGATACCTGGAAAAACAATCCAAGATTTAAACAACTACTCAACTACCTGATCTTAGCGCCAGGCTTAACCGGTTTCTCAACAGTTAACAATACCGGAACACCAGACTCATCCTCTGCTGCTAGCAGCATTCCTTCACTAACAAGTCCAAATATTCTCTTAGGCTTGAGGTTAGCGACTACAACGATATACTTACCACGCAGGTCATCAGGCTCATACCAAGCCCCAAGGCCGGCAACAAGCTGTCTTTCACCAAGCTCTCCAAGATCAACCCTCAGCTTCAGCAATTTCTTACTACCCTTAACCCTCTCCACATCCTTCACGAAGCCAACCCTTAAATCAATACGGCTGAACTCCTCGAAAGATACGGTTTCAGACACACCTGATCACCTCTGAAAGACCCTCAAAGATTCACTATTAATACTTAAAAAATAATACCTTTACCCAACAAGTAATCCCTCCCCTGATCGGTGGCTTTCATGAATACTATCTATGATGTCTTAATTGTACGTTTAGGAGAGTTTATGGTTAGGAGGCAGTCCCCAATTACACGGATAATGATTAATAGACTCGTTGAAAGCATTGAGAAAAGGCTTGGTAGGGAAGGGGTAAAAGCTGAAGTAAAGATTTATACTGGGAGGATAGTGGTAGAGCCCCGTAAAAATGATCTATTCAAGGCTTTACACATACTATCTAAGATATTTGGAATATCCTCAATATCACCAGCGCTGGAAACGGAAAACGAGCCTTCAAGCCTTGTTGATGGGATAACCTGGATACTACGAGTACTTAAACCAAGATCCGTCTCCATTATGATAAGTGGTGAACCATTAGGGATTTCAAGGCGGGAACTATTATGGATAATAACTGATCGATTAAAGAAGGAATTAAAAATTAGATACGACTTAACGAAGCCTGAGAAAACTATTGGGGTGGATTTGAGGAGTGATAAAGCCTACGTTTATACAGAAGAGTATAGGGGGCCGGGAGGATTACCCTATGGCGTTGAGGGCTGCCTAATAACGCTTGTCTCAGGCGGTATAGACTCGGCGGTAGCAGCATGGTATACTATGAAGAGGGGTATAAGGATAATACCATTATACATAGACTACGGGAAATACTGGCCCCTAGAAGCACATAAAAGATTCAAGGATATGATCGAGAAATTATACGTTCATGTACCATGGGACATATTAACAATACTAAGAGTTAAGGGTGTCGAAGAAATACTTTTCAGAGCAAAAATCCCCAATAGGCTTAGGTGTTTATTCTGTAAGGCAAACATGTATAGGATAGCGGGCTATGCAGTTGAAGAATACGGTTGTAAAGGAGTATCTACGGGGGAGTCGATAGGCCAGGTAGCTTCGCAAACACTGCAAAACCTAAACATAATAACACGTTTATCAAAACATCCCATATACCGACCCCTAGCTTTCATGGACAAACTAGAAATAATAGATATCGGTAAAATGCTTGGATTCGGCGAGTTAGCGAAAAATGTTGGTTCATGCATGTTAAAGCCAAGTCATCCGGAAACTAGTGCTTCGAGTAGAGACTATGAAATACTCCGAAAAGCCCTTGAAGAGACTGAGGAGTTAGCTAGGAGTATTTATAGGGAGAACCTTGAAGTAATTCATCTACACTAAACCCCCTATCCTCGAGGTCTCGAATAATATACTCATCC
>WAON01000171.1 GCA_015521265.1 Desulfurococcales archaeon | reverse complement strand
AGGTATTGAAAAACATCAAGAAGAATTTTGATCTCGCTGACACGGCTATTATAGAAGTAGCAAAAGAAAACCCGGTTATTATTATTACCGAGGACAGTAAGTTGGTTTCGAAAGCTAGGAGTATCGGCTTGATCGCTCTAACACCATATGAACTAATAAGTATGAATCTCTAAGGAATTTAGCATTATTCATAACTTTATGGTTTGGAGACTATTACGTTTACAAGCAGTAGTAGTTTTCTTCTGGTATTGGCTCTGCTTCCAGTTTTGTTATTTTTATGATTGAGCTCGATGCTATATAGGCGAGCTTCCCTGTTTCGTATAGATAGTATTCGTAGTATTTTCTTAGGTATGTTTTACTTGTCTTATAGAGTGGGTAGAAGCATAGGCTTGTAGTCGATCCATTTGTTGCTAGTAGTGCTAAGCTCCCACCGCTTTTAACCTTGTCTTTCCTCTTAGAGTACTCGGTGAATATGCACCTAGTATATGTTTTCAATTCGCCATGCATGGTGCAGGATTCATTTAGTTCTCTTGCTAGTAGGAAAGCATCGGTTCTCAACCCGTATCCGCTGTGGATCGTTGACCCGTTGAAAGCGTACCATGCATCGATGTCTTTACTAGTGTGGAAGTGGTAGGGGTGGGTGTGTAGTAGTCCTAGTGGTTGATCACTGCCTGCTCTGCGGACATGTATTAACGCATACGTATTATCCCCCAGCTTCCCGCGTAGTTCATCGTATTTTTCATCACTATAAACCGGCTCGTAACTATGGTACTCGTATAGTTTATCATTGCTGATAACTATGTAGCCCCATCCATCGCTATGACTCTTACCCCTAAGCAATGGATCACTCCTAGCAACAGTCCTTAACCCATCTAGAAGTTCCTCTATTATACCCGATGAATCCTCGTACTCCACGATGTGTAATAGTAGCATCCTACACATACGTGTTTCCCCTTACAATAATGTTTGTTTATAGGGTATTTCAGGGTTATAACACTTCATATTCCGGCTGGAACTTAACAGATAAACTAGCAACAACCGACAATACGAGTAGTATTGTTGCAAGTAATAATACGTTACCCCCGGGTGGTGGGTACTTATAGGTTTCAGCAAGCCTTGCAACCGCTTCATAATAGTGATCAGATAACCCTGTACGTCCTGATAAGTCGTAACTTGAAACACGGCGACCAGGGTTTACCAGTAATTTCTCCAAGGCTTTCCTAGCAGCATATATAACATCTTCCTCAACACCCTTCGGATAATATAGTTTAATCAATTTGTGATCGATCCCTACCGCGAACAAGTGTATAGTATCAATGAGTCTATTCCAAGAACCAAAATAGCCGCCTTGATAAAAGATGCCGGTACTGCTATAGTATTCCTTAACCACTACATCAATCACGTATAATCGGCTAGTAGGGGTTAACCTGTAACTATAATTACCAATCGCCAAAATTGAAACGCCTAAAATAGAAACAATGACAAATGCAACTATGAGATAACAGATGACGTCGAAGCTTCTCTTCACTAGCTCCTCCTTATTCGGTTTAAGCCCCGAATATTCTCCACTCATAAATAACTGTTTAATCTTTAAAACGTTCCTTTTAGAAATGAAGAATGGGGCTAGAGCAAACCCTGCAAGCATTCCTCCAATATGTGCGAACACAGCTATGTGGGATTCGAAGCCGAGTAGTACAAACTGGTAGAGTATCCATAGTAATAAGAGGTATTTTACCTTGAGCCTAAAACAGTAGCAGACGTAGAATATGCAGGGGCACTGCATCTTCTCAGCGCCGGGATAGGAGTAGAGGTAGGCAGCCATTACCCCAGCGATAGCGCCGGATGCTCCAAGCATAGGCGTAGATAGATCATAGGGATCGTTCCTAATAGCAGCTGTGAAGACGGACTGTCCCACTACGGCTAAATAACCGGTTAGGAGGTAGAAGATCAAGTATTTAAACCGGCCCATAACTGCTTCAACATTATCACCAACAATGTATAAGGCAATCATGTTGCCGAGTAAGTGGAAGAAACCCGCATGAGCAAACATTGAGACAAGAACCCTAGAATCCAAGGGATTGTTAATAAAGGCTACTGGTGAAATACCAATCCTCCAAGGACTACTATAAACAGTCTGAACCGTTGCAAGGAACACGATAATATTAATTAAAATGAGGAAATAAGTCATCCAAGGAGTAATAGGGGGACTGGTATCCTTTAACTCCTTAATAGCGGCCGATATAGGAT
>WAON01000170.1 GCA_015521265.1 Desulfurococcales archaeon | reverse complement strand
TAGTGTTCTTCGCAGAGATAAACTATTCCAGGCCTGCGGGGCGGTCTTGCATGGTATACTTTTAGTTTCAGACCAGCTTTCTCCTCGAGGATCCTTGCTTCATTATAGCTTAGCTCGTGTAAGGCTTCTTTCCCACAGCCTTCAACACTACAGGTCTTAGCCGTCAAAGCCTATCCCACCCATAATGCTTAAGCGTTATGGATATTATTACTATGTATATTGTCATGTATTCGTAGTTAATAGGGATAGCTTTTGCAGAGTGTTTTAGATATCCTTTTTTCCGGGTATCCTTGATGTTATATGTATTGGTGTATGTGAATTGTATGATCCGGATAAGATCATGCATTATGCGGAGAATATTGGAGTAGACTATATTGATGTCCGGATTAATAGGAAGATCTATGAGAACATCCTGCTTGATAACGGCGTTGTTAGGGAGTATAGTCTTAATGAAGTCATGGGTCTAGGTGTTCGTGTACTAGTTGATGGCTATATGGGTTTTGCAGCGACTAATAAGCCTGATCCGGAGTCTTATAGGGAGGTTGTTGATAATGCTGTTAAAGCAGCTAAGGCTTTAAGGGCTTCGGGTAGGAAGACTCGACTGTATCCCCGCCGTACTAGTAGGGATCGAGTAGTTTCGAGATATGTTAAAGACCCCTTAGACGTTGATAGTGAGTCTAAGATCGGATTGCTCAGGGAGATCTATGGGTCTACCCGGGATGTTGAAGGAATTGTTAGTTCTACGGTGAGGTACGGCTTCGAGCTTGATGAGAGGCTCTATGTTTCCAGTTGGGGTGATCGTGTTGAGACTACTACGAGGCTGATCGGTATAGGGGTGTTGGAAGTCGGTAAAACTGGTAGTGTGATGGAGAGGATTTGGGATTCCGAATCCCGCGTCGCAGGGTGGGAGTTTATCGAGGGTATGGATTGGAATAGTTTTGCGAGAGAGGTAGCCCAGCTAGCCGTCGAGGCTTCAAAAGCACCAGTTGTTAAGCCGGGTAAGTATACTGCTATACTGGACAATGAGATCGTTGGCCTCCTCCTACATGAAGCCTTCGGCCATGCAACCGAGGGTGATGAGGTAGAGTCTGGGACCAGTATTTTGAAGGGTCGGATTAGTGAGAAGGTTGCTAGCGAATACGTAACGATCGTTGATGATGGAAGCATTGATGGAGGCTTCTACCTAGCCTATGATGATGAGGGTACTAGGAAGGGTAGGGTTGCAACGGTTGAAAAAGGTGTTTTAAAGACCTACCTGCACAGTTTATCGACGGCTGTAGAGCTGGGAGGTAAGCCTACTGGTAATGCTAGAGCTGAGAACTTCGCTAAACCAATACTTGTGAGGCAGACGAACACCTATATGGAGCCCGGTGATTGGAGCGTCGAGGAATTATTCAGCGATACCGGCTCCGGGATATATATTAGGGGCAGGGGTGCTATGGGTGGACAAGTTGATCCATCAATAGGGACATTCACCTTCACAGCAGGGCCAAGCTACATCGTTGAGAACGGTGAACCGGTGAGGCTTGTGCGTGGAGTAATGATGTCTGGAATGATCCTTGAAACACTTAAGAATGTCGACGCAGTAGCTAAAGACCTAGTTGTTAAAACTAGTGTTTTCGGCGGATGCGGTAAGGGAGGTCAACTTGCCCGTGTCGGTGATGGCGGGCCGCATATACGTGTTCGTGGATTAACAGTTGGAGGGGGTAGGTAGAGGGATGCATGAATACATGCTACGCCTAGCCGAGAAATTCTTCCAGACACTGGAGAAGTATGGTGTTGATGAAGCCGAATTCTATGGTTCCTGGTCTAACAACGTATTAATAGATATAAGTAATGGCCGGATTCAGAGGGTTAGCGTTAGGGTTACAGGCGAGTATGGTGTAAGGGCGTGTATTGGTAAACGGGTAGCGGGATTATCATCTAGCAACTTATCCCCAAATATCGATGATTTAGCGCGGAGACTCGTTAAGATCATAAAGGCTTCTCCAGAGGATAAAGACTGGCCCGGCTTCTCTAAGGGTTACCAGAGGGGTGTTCTCGCAAGGATCTATGATGAAAAACTAGCTGGTACAAGCCCAGAGGATATGATTGAGAAGCTTAAACACTACATGGAGACATCGATTGAGGCCGCTAAGTCTAGGGGCGGGGAAGACGTTCGGATACCCTCCGGGATGACTAGCTATGGATCAGGTGGATTAGTCGTTGCTAACAATAGTGGAGAACACCTATATGATGAATCGACGAGGATACTCGTATACTACGAGGTTAAAACAAGGCGTGGAGGCGGAGAAGCTAGTTTTGAAACAATGTATATTGATAGCAGGCTCGACGAGGACAGGGTTCTCAGGGAGGCTAGGCGTGGGGGAGAGTACAGTGTATTATTCATAGACGCTAAGCCTGTTCCAAGCGGGAATTATAAGCTGCTACTAGACCAGTATAATGCTGCTGCATTTATCGAGACAGCATTGATCCCCGCTTTTTCAGCGTTGAATGTGCAGGAGAAGCGTAGTCCTCTACGCGGGAGGCTTGGGCAAAGGATTCTCGCTGAGAACATATCGATCATCGATGATCCCGGTATTGATTGGGGTGTTGGTAGTAGGAGTTTCGACGATGAGGGAGTACCTACTAGGAGGAAATATCTAGTGAATAATGGATTATTAGAGACATATCTCTACGATCACTACACTGCTAGCCGGGAGGGGAGGAGTAGTACTGGTAACGGGTTCCGGAGAAACCCGGGATCACCGCCTATGCCTGGACCTACCAATATCGTGTTCGAAGCCGAGAAAGCTTGGAGTTGGGATGAGCTAGTCTCTAGTATTGATCGTGGATTGATAGTTCATGGAATGATCGGCTACTGGATGTCAAACCCTGTAAACGGGTCTACACAGGCAACGATCAGTCATGGACTACTGGTTGAGAAGGGTGAGGTTGTACATCCGGTTAAGGGAGTAGTTATCGGTGGTAACATTTATGATTGGCTAAGCAAGGATCTAGTGGGTATTGGTAAGGAACTACTGCCTGTTGGAAACATGTATATGAGGCCTATACTAGTCGCTAACGTTGGGGTTGCAGGTAAGTAGTCAATATTAACATTTTTACTCAATATGCCTCAACTGATACGTTTCAGTAGCATCTATTTTAATCATACCCTTATCCGTCTCGAGTATTAGTGATCCATGCTCATCTATACCCCTCGCTACACCTTCTATCCTCGACCCATCCATCATTATAGCTTGAACCCTCCTATTCAGCGTTGATAAATACTCCCTATACTCTTCCCGGATCTCATCCGGCTTCTCGGCTAGTTTAGGGGCTCTACTAATCCATCCTATTATCATAGATAAAACCCGGTTCCGCGGGATAATCCCGCCTAGCACGTCTTTTAGAGATATAGCTTCTTCGACTGGAGGCCTATTATTAACGTTGAGGCCCACGCCGATATATGCAATTATTTGTTCTTTAAAGGCTTCAGCTTCGACGAGGATGCCTGCAAGTTTTTTATCATCAATTATAACATCGTTCGGCCACTTAATCCATGCGTCAACACCTATGTTTTTACGGAGTATCCTTACAAGTATTGTTGGTACTAGGACTGGTAGCATTGAAGCCGTTAATGGATCAACCATTACTTTTAGAGTTATCCATAATCCTCCGAGGCCTGTAACCCATGTTTTACCGATGCGGCCCTTCCCCCATAACATGTATTCGGCTACGATAACAGTCCACGGCGGGTGTCCCCGGGCAGCATCTTGTGTTGAGCCTAGTAGTGATCTATGAATAATTGTCCAACCCCACGGTTTAATATAGGATGGTATATCAGCTGGGTTCCAGAATACCCTACCACTACTGATCTCTAACATGTAGTGTTGTGATAATTCCTCGAGTAGACTTTCTACAACTGGTTGTTTAACCCCTATTTCCCATCCAAGCTCCCTTACAACCCACTCATTCCTATCGATGAGGTGTTTTATGAGTAGTAGTTGAAGGACTGTTTTCTCGGGTATCAATAGCCTATTACACCCCTTGCTTTTCTGAGTATTTCGTCTATTCCTAGTATGTATGGTAGATTTGGATAAAACCTCCTCAGTAAATCATACAAATTAACTACGGGCGCATAACTAGGCCCCCTACCACCCAGATCAACTATACCCCTCATCCAAAGCTGTGAGAGCAGCCTTAATAGTAGTGATCTCTTCTCCTCGAATTCTAGTGCAGCTTTATACTCGTTGGGCAGGTATATTTGGGGCCAGTTGGGATACCTTGATATGAGGTCTACGAGGTAATCCCTATCATCCCTTATTACTGGGCACTTGATGCTTAACCCGTACTCGGCTGTTGAGAAAACTGTTTTACTGTTATCATCGATCGTGTACCTTATCTCCCTGGGCACGTATGGGTAGCTCCTACATATCAGCGGTTTATATAAGTCGTTAATCATGCATAGGTTGTCATCTCTGAGGAATACACACTTACCATCAACAAGCTCCATAGCGTAGCTCAGCGCTATCCACACATTACTCCTCCTATCGAAAACCCTGTATCCAGGCCTGCTCTTATACGGTTTATTAAGCATTCCAGCTAGCTCCCTAAGGATTACTTCTTCATAGGGTAGTATTGTTACTGGTGAAGCTCTACAGCATTCACCGCATAGTGTACACTTGAATACTTTTAGGCCAGCTGTATTCAACCCTTATACCCATCCGGTTAGGCTGTTGCATAGTATCCTGGAAGCTTTTCTCTTAACAGCATTCTAACCCTATTAACACCATCAATCCTCTCAATGATCTCAGCTACCGGTGGTGGTACTAGTTTTTTCCACTCCGGGTTTCCCTCAGCCATTAATTTCCTAATCACTGTCCCCCTATAATTTGATCTTGGTAGTTCGGGAGGCTTTATCACCGTATAACCCTCCTCGTGGAATATCCTCTGTATGATCGGGTTTAGTGTTACAACGTATTTGAACGGGGGACTGTAGAGTTTAACGTAGTGGACTGCAACCCTGCTAACCTCGAGTGTTGGTAGCGTCACCGTTATCAGCCTGTCTAGGCTTATATTGCTCCATTTAAGTGATTCCCTGATCATCTCGATTCTTTCACCAGCGGTGAAAGGGTTTTCCGGCGTATGGCTCTGGCTAGCCATTCCAACAACTACTACAACCTCGCTACTCTGCTGGAAACAGTATTTTAACACGTTTAAGTGTCCATAGTGTAGTGGCTGGAACCTCGCGATCATCATGCATCTATTGCTACTGGTCAATGCGATCATACCCGCTCGATCATTTTTCGAAGAGTATTTATCCGCTGGTATTCTATGGTTATCCTAGGAATAAATTATTTGGTGTGCGTAGCGGGGTTTTTCAGGCCTTGGCTTCTAGCATTGTATCTATGAATGAGGGGTTGTCCCTGCTTATAGCTTCAATTGTTATTGCACTAGTATTTGGCTCCGGGGTTTTACTGAGGGGCGATTTAACTAGTTTCATAATAGTAACGCTCGTTGCTATAATAGCAGTTATACCACACGAGTTAATGCATCGTTGGAGTGCTAGGAGGCTTGGATGTTATAGTAGGTATGTATTATACCCCATGGGTTTACTGTTAACTCTTGCAACAGCCATACCCTTCATACCATTCAAGATCATCCTGCCGGGCTTCGTCGTTATTAGCTGCGGAGTTATTAGTGGTGAGAGAGCTAAATGGATTGATGGCGTTACTAGTTTCGCTGGGCCTGTAACTAATATTTTCATATCAGCGATCTCCCTAACCCTGTTAAAACTATTTCTATCAGCCCCACTAATATACTATTACACTCAATGGTTTAGGTTATTACTAGTCTTCCTGAGTTTTTCAGCACTCTTAAATGCCTGGGTAGGCTTCTTCAACCTATTACCCGTTCCTCCCCTCGATGGTTCGAAGATTATACGTTGGAAGCCCGTATTATGGTTGTTATCCTTTATAATCTCCATAATATTATTAATCGTAACAGGCTTCTCCTTCTAGCCGCCGCTTTATAACTATTTATTTGTTTATTGGTAGGACTTTAGAGGGGGCTTGGTGTTTTAGTCTTGAGTGTTGTTGGTGAGAATAGGGGTTTGGGTATTGATCGTAGGTTTGTAATGATTATATTGTTCCTAGTATTCTTCTTGTCCACTCTATGGTTTGCAAGGATGGGTCTTAATGCTCCCCGGCCCAGTATGAGTTTCGAGGCTGGTGTTCGGGTTGAGGCTTACTGGTTTAATTCGACGTGTCTATTTTTATATGTGAATAATACTTCGGGTAAGAGTATTGTGATCGACCGGGTTATGATTGGAAACTCTACTTTCAATATTGGTAAACCAATTAATGCCTATGGTAATTTATCACTCCGCTTCTGCGGTGTCAAGATAAGTGGAGGGCTTGGAAGTGTTACTTATACCGTTAGTGGTCGGAGGGGTTATAGGTTGTTCATGATCCCCAGTAGGTAGGGCTCCCTCTATATTATTAATTGATCTTCTCCTGTTTCCTCTTTACCTCCTTTTTCAAGTATTATTGCTTCTTTACGGTATTCTTCGAATTTGTGGAATTTATAGGCTATTAGTATGTAGGTTATTAGTCCTACTATGAATAATAGTATTGATTGTACTACTAGTGGTAGTATTGCTGCTAGTAGTTTCATTAGTATTGTTACTTGTGGTTGGGGTGTATTCGTTGTACCGGTTTCTTTAACTTGTATTAGGTATTCTTTGAATTCTCTGAGGCCATTAGCTGTAGCGATCTTTGCTGGTAGGCCCGAGTATGCTAGTATAATCATGAATACTAGCAGGATGATAATGTAGAGAGGCATAGCTCCCCCAGTCTTATCTCTAATAGCTTTGAAACCGAGTAATTCTAGGAGTAGTCCGGTTCCAACTAGTATTGGTGCTAGTAGGGCTATTGGGTTGGTTAGCTGGTTGATCAGGAAGTCTACGAGTTTTATCGATTGATCGATTAATTGTTCTAGTGTAATCGTTCCACCAGTTTGTATTGAGGGCGTTGATAAACCAGTTACTTGACCGTTTAAAGCATCTAGGATTATCCCGGTTAGCAGTAGTATTGAACCCAGCATTGCAGCCTTCAAGTATTTGTGTTTAAACCATTCCCTATCGAGTTTATACCAGCCTATTGCTGTGAGTACTGCTCCTATAATGTTTGCTATCGGAATTATTCTCAGTACGTATCCTATAAGGAGTATTTTAGAGGTCTTCGAGGGATAGTTCCGGAATACTTCTTCCCCCATTATTCTTCTCCTCGAGTATTTTCTCCATAATTAATATTATTTCCCTACTCCTCTCATAGGTGTAGTGGTTTATGCATTGCTTTATCATTTCATCCTTCATCTTAGCATAGTCTTCTTTTCTAATACTCCCCTTATGGAATAGGTTTTCGATCTCCATCAAACACTCTCTCTCGAGGTCGTGGAATTTCGGTTTTACAATGTATATGTGCGGATACCTTGGATCGACGTAGCCTATCCAAACCTTCCCCATCAACCCAGTTTTTCCGAGTAGTTTCCTAACCTTATCATGCTCTTCCTTCTCGTAGATGAAGCAGTTGTAGTGTTTGAATGCCTTAATCATCCTTTCTAGTAGTTCCCTCTCCCAGTCTTCCAGCTTCAATGCTTCTCATCACCAAGCCTAGTCTTCTTAACCGGTATTCGGAGCTTCTCGACGAATAACCGGATTATCCATGCGTATACGGGGTTTCCAATACTTCGCCGTAGTTCTCCGTCCCTATACTTTGCCCTATATACTAGTTCTCCCTTATAGTTGTAGACTGAGATCTCCCCTACTACTTTGCCGAGGAAGTTCTTGACAAACCTGGCTTGTATTAGGAACTCGCCATGCTCTAGTTTTACCAGGTACTTCTCAGCCTCCCCTTCTTTATAGGTTGGCTCAGCGTCTTCCCTCCTAGTAATCCTATCCGGTTCCTTGCTCAGCGGTATTAGTCCCTTATCCCTGCTATAAATGTATACTAGCCTCCTAGCCACGTGTTTACCTGTTCTACTCCTACTCTTCTCTTCCACTGCTTCTATTACCGACTGCATGCTTCATCCTCTACCACTAATATATTCCCAGCTCGGAGCCCTACGTTCGGCTTCTCAGCGTGTACTACGAGTACTACTGGTGAATCAGCTATCTGCCTTGAAATCCTTGTTTCCGGGACTTTTAATACTACTTGTTTAATTCCCTTGTACTCTCTGGAATCTACTAGTTTCCCCTCATCATTATAGATTCCTAGTTTTACATCGTATTCCTCCGGTTTGTATTGTAGGCTTACAAGTATTTTAGGCATAACCTCTTCCTCCACTCTTTCACAGTCATACTCATGTATACACTATATTCCCCATTTACAACTATAAAAGGGATTCATGGGGTATTCGCTTTTTATCCCTACCTATATCAATATAGGGTTTGGAGGGATTACTGGGCTTCTATACGTCTTGGGGGTGTAGTTGTAGTATGGATGTATTTGATGATTCATGGATTGAGTTGATGCATTGTATATTGTGGATGCTTCGAGAGGTTGATGAATGGGTTTTCCACCGGTTGATATATGAGCTTAGTAGGGATAACCGTGTACCGGTTGATTCATGGAAGTGGTTTGGTGATTGGCCTCGCAGCGGGGAGGTGGATGCTCTGATTGGCTTCTTGAAGATGATGGGTGCTGTTGAGGCTGAGGATGGGGTTTTGAAAACTGTTAAGCCCCCAGTGGTTGACTGCAGGGAGCTGGGTGTTCATAAGGGGTTGTTGGAGAAGTATTTGGAGAGTGTTAAACGGTTATCTTCTGCTTCTCGGCTTCGTGGATAGGTAGTTCTTTGAATACTTCCTTCATAACCTTCCTATACGCGTCCTCACTGATCTCCAGTGTTTCCCTTATCGTCTCAGCTATTACCGTTGTAGCTATCTTCTCATACTCGAGGCGGTGTAGGCCCCTCCTAATATATGGTCTGAATAGTACTTGTAGGGGTATGCCTTCCTCGATGAGGTATAGCTCGTGATCCTTCACGATCCTCTTACCCTTCTTCTTCCCCATGAAGAGTGTTAGAAGGTTTGCTGCTTCACCCGTCTTCCCGGGTACTAGTACTGATTGAGGTACTGGTGATACTGTTACTACGTCTATCCATACATCATCCCTACTAACACCTCTTGAACGCAGGGCCTCGTATAGGTTTTCTTCGAGTTTTATTTTCAGGTTGTTCTTGAATTCTTTATCGAATAGTATTCTCAGTATCCATTTAACAGCGTGCGGCCCCTTATTGCTTGATAATATGTATTCTCTACCAACCCTCTTCCATTCAGGCTTCCTCTCGATCAATAGTTTCCGTGCTAGCCTCGCTATTGGCTCATGGTTTTGCATTGCTTTCTCCAGCATTATACTATACATTTTCACATCTAGTAGTCCAAGATAGGGCTGCGGGTCTCCCTCTGCTACTCTTACTACTGCTTCGGTTAATCCTATTTCTGGGTCTAGCATGTGTAGTATGTTTTTAAGTAGTTTGTCAAATGCACGGTTTACGCTGTGGAAGTATACGTGTTCAAACATGTTAGCCTTCGCGTATAGGTAGGCTCTAAACTCTCCCCAAGTATTCCTATCTAGTAGGAGTAAGGGGCGGTTGTCGTCGAAGTATGGGTAGGTGTTTCGGTACAACCTCTTATAGGCTATGTATCCATACTCGTTCGTCCCGGTGAAGTAGCTGTCTCGGCGGAGGAAGTCTAGTATATCGCTCGGGTATAAGCTATCCTTAACTAGCCACCTCATCAACTGTATAACCGGCTCCTTAGGCTCATCGGGGCCCAGGATCTTTAATAATACCTCGTACAAATTGTCCAAGCCGTAGTCGTCTTCGAAACCCCTAATCATATCCTCCAGCAAGTACTGTACTAGTAGTAATCCTATCTTCTCATGATTATTCACCTTCTCCGGTATATCCTTGTTAGTCCATAGGATTGCTTCTTCGAAGGCATGGCCGAAGCAGGCGTGTCCTGCATCGTGTAGTAGTCCTGCAAGCCTAACTGCTTGGATCAGGGTGTCTGGACTGTATCCTTCCAGTTTCTCAGCTCCATAGTAATCTAGTATTTTTGAAACAAGGTCTTCCGCCATTAAGCCTGCTAGATGCATTACTCCTACTACGTGCTGAAACCTAGTATGTACTGCTCCCGGGTATACTAGGTGTGCTGTTTGTAGCTGCATAATATACCTTAATCTTTGTATTATAATACTGTTTATGATCTTCTCTTCAATTTCCCGGTTAAAGTATACGTAATCATATATCGGATCACTGATCTCCTTCCACGAGAACTTATTCTTATAAACCTCGCTAATATAACGGTTACTAATCAACAGCTTCACCATCACCGGGCTTCTGAATAGTAATGTTTATATTTAGGTATATATACTTGATCATGGCAATTCCCTGGTAATACCATATAAATAACATGGTTATCATAATTAAAACACTAAGTAAAAAACTCGTCGAAAACGATCATTAATCCTATTCTTTAAATACCAATCAATAACTGCTAATAATATTACTGGTGTATTAAAGGGTTGCAGAATAGGTTCTTCCATAATATTTTCCTACTGGTAAAGAATGCTTTTAAAAGCCATCAACACCTGAATGCTCATAGGATAACTTGTTGGAGGGAAGGGTTTCACAGCTTTTCAAGGCTTTTTATTCGCGGATTAATATTCTCGATCGGTTATCTATTATCTCCTCTATCTTGGTGGAATGATTTATTTGTTAATGTTCCGTTAGCATATTTCTTTGCTCTTCTATTGTCTTCGTTGAGTGGTGGGTTTTTCGCTTTTTGGTTTAGTGTTGGTTATACTTTGAGTAATGTAATTGGTATCTTGTTGATGAAATTTAGTGTTTCAAGGTATAGTGGTAGTTGGATTAGGGATCTCTTCTACTCAATTGCTTATTCCGTTATAGCTTATATTATTTTATCGTTATTCCTATCATAGTTGGGAT